>QNDG01000371.1 GCA_003645915.1 Candidatus Zhuqueibacterota bacterium
AACAGAAAGGGTGCCTGAGAAAAAAGAGTTGATTATATCGCCTGCTATAGCAGATCCGCCCATACCTGCAAACAGTATATTATCAATCTCCGACGGAATTTGTCCGGCATTTTCACCGATTTCCCAGCCCTTTAAAATCTGTTTACTGAATTCTGATATTTTATTCCCCATTTTACCTGGATCAAAATCTGACATTTTCCCACCTTTGTTGTTTAATTAGTCCTGTGTATTTAAAAGAAAACCTGCAAGAGCGTCCATGGCCTCTTTTTCGTCCTTTCCCGAAACGGTCAGTTCAACTTCGCTTCCTTTTTCTACTGCAAGCATCAAAATGCCCATAATACTTTTCCCGTTAACTTCAATCTCATCTTTTTTAATCTTTATATCAGCATCATACTGAGATGCGATCTGGACAAACTGAGCAGCAGGCCGTGCATGCAAGCCGTAACGATTTTGAATAATCAGTTTCCTTTTTATCATACCCTCCCCTGGATAATTAATGTATAAATTACATAAAAAAATAATTGTAATCAAGATTTTAATAACTTCGATCTTTCAAAATGTCCACAATATATTTTAAACTTGTTTTATCTACGCTGCATTTCAGGGATTGAATTATTTTTACTGCATAATCAAGGTCATTATTAATAATTTCTTTTGCCGATTCCAGACTCCCTGTCTCCCGGAAAAACCGGCGTATCTCATCTATATCAGATTGCGCTAATTGCTGTCTGCCCCAAAAAGATGTAAACCGTTTTATTATTTCTTCATTCCCTCTGTTCCATAAATGTACAGTCAGGTATGTATTTTTCTTCTGGATTATATCACTGGCAACAGGCTTCCCTGTTATTTTCTCTCCTGAAAAAATATCAAGAACATCATCCTGAATCTGAAATGCTCTGCCAATTCTGGATCCGAACTCTTTTAAAAGAACTCTGTCATTATTATCAGCGCCTCCAAGTATTGCTCCGATATCACAGCATACTTCTATAAGTTTTCCTGTTTTTTTGCTTATCATCTCCATGTATGAATCAAGAGAAGGTTTTTCCCTGTTTTCAAGATCTTTATCCAGAGCCTGGCCTTCACATAAAATAAGCAGGCCATTTGTAAAAGATTTTAAAACTTCATTGATCCTGCTTGATTCTGTATTTAAAAGAACCTGATATGCAAGGGTTACAAGCCCGTCTCCCGCAAGGATTGCTGTTGGGATATCCCATTTTTTATGAACCGACGGAGTGCCTCTGCGTGTATCATCATTATCCATAATGTCATCATGAACAAGGGTAAATGTGTGCATAAGTTCTATTGCAAGAGATGCATTAAAACACTTTTCAACGGTGCCTCCAGCCGCTTCACATGTAAAAATTACAAGTAATGGCCTGAGCCTTTTCCCGCCTGCATCCAGCAGATGTTTCATAGGTGCATACAGGCTTTCAGGAGATTTTTCTTCAAAAAGTTCTGTAAGCCCCTTATTTATCCTGTTTCTTAAAACAGATACTCTCTCTTCAATATTCATCCGGATCCTTTATTACTCATTTGACTTTACACAAACTCCGGGTCTTCTGAGCATTTTAATGCTCTGTGAACCGGTAAGGAAAAGCACTCCTTTTAATTGATCCTTCCAAAGTCCGATCATTTTATTTAAACCGCACCTGCCGCTTTGTACTGCTGTTTTCAGAAAAGGCAGAGCTGCGCCGCACATATCCGCACCCAGGGCTATTGCTTTGGCCATATCAATTCCGCTTCTGATCCCGCCTGAAGCTGTTATATGAAGATCCTTAAACTGCCGCACCTGCCGCAGAGATTCTGCTGTTGGAATTCCCCAGTCCAGAAATGACAGGGCGAGTTCTCTTTCTTTTTGCCTGAAAGATTCTATCCCTGCCCATGAAGTTCCTCCGGCTCCTGCAATATCAATGTATCTGATACCTGCATTGTAAAGTTTTTCCGCAACCTGTTTTGAAATTCCGCACCCGATTTCTTTTACAATAATCGGAATATCTGTCTGTGCCGATAGTTTCTCAATAGAATTAAGTACCCCTTTAAAATTCACATCACCTTCAGGCTGAAGCATTTCCTGCAGAGGATTCAAATGCACTGCAATTGCATCTGCTTCAATTACATCTGTCAAATTTTTTATTTTATCAAAGCTCTTGACAGATACAAGTTGGGCTGCGCCGATATTACCTATAACAGGGACATTGGGAGCTGAAGTTCTCACAATTCTGTAACTCTCAATAAATTCCGAGCTCTCAAAAAGCTGTCTCTCGCTTCCCACACCAACAGCAATTAACTGTTCGGAACACGCTTCTGCTATAGCCTTGTTTATTTTCAGGGCCTCTCTGCATCCTCCTGTAATACCTGTTACCATAAGAGGAGCGGAAACTTTTTTATTCAGAAAGACTGTGGAAATATCAATACTGTTTAAATCAAGCTCCGGTACAGCACAATGCGTAAAATCATATTTTTCAAAACCGCTTGTCTTGTTAAAAAATTCCACTTTTTTCTGCAAAGCTATTTTTAAATGATCTTTTTTCCTCTGAGAGATCGACATATTTGTCCTTTTTACACAAACCGGATACTAAAATGAACAGCTTAAAAAATCCGGTCTTATTTAAAATCAAACACTTTTGATGTTTTACTCCTCCCCAAACTCTTCATTATAATCCTCAATAGAAGCATTTACAACTTCCATCGCCTTTTCTCTGTTATATACCTCTTCAATAGTGATTTTGGATTTTTCATCCTCCACCAGTTTGTATGTACAAAAATAGTGTTTTAATCTTTCCACAAGCACATCAGGCAGGTCACTGATATCTTTTGCATAGCTCCAGAATTCATCATTTTCCAGAACTCCTATTATCTTATCATCCGCCTCACCATGATCAGTCATTCTTAAACCGCCTATCACTCTGGCATTCAGAAAAACTTCGCCGCGGGTTATTGGCCGCTCACTTATAACACAGATATCCAGAGGATCTCCGTCACCCCTTTGTGCGTTCGGACTGAGCAGACTTACTCTTTTACCTCCGTATGTTCTCGGAATAAAACCGTACAGAGCAGGAGGCTGTGACGAAGTTCTCTGAGGCCTGTCAACCTTCATATATCCCGTTGATTTATCAACTTCGTATTTTACCAGATCAAACGGAGTAATTTCAATATATGCATGAACAACTTCAGGAGGATTCACTCCGACATCCAGACCGTGCCACGGGTGCGGTCTCCATTTATAAAATGCTTTTGGGAAC
>QNDG01000372.1 GCA_003645915.1 Candidatus Zhuqueibacterota bacterium
GAAGGATGGGAACCTGTAATATGTGGTGATGAAAAATATGTAAGCGATTTGCATAATGATATGGATGATGAACTTATAAATAGATTAAGTCTGGCTTTTGATAAATTAGGAAACGAAGCACTCGAAATGTTATTTCAGCTCGGTGAACAGATGTGGGACTCAATGTCTAATAATAGACTTCCCCATTTGACCTATGCATCAGTGAGTCATAAGGATGTTAAATAAAGTCTGGTAATATAGGAATGCTTTACTATTATCCAAATAGACCGACTTAGAAATATATGGTTGTATATAAGTATAGATGCATATGTATATAGGTCCGTATGGTTTTTGTAAATGAATATTTTTGCTAGTTGAATGCAATAATAAATTTTCTCGGAGGTTATAATGCAAATCAAAGTAACGGAATTCTTGAAAGGAGAATTAAGCCATATCTATTGTGATACGTGTAAATTTAATGAAGAGAGGGAGGGCTATGATGAATGTCATAGAAAATATATAAATTGGAAGGCTTCAAAACAATTTTGTAAATACCTTGCAAAAAATATTGTGGAAAATCTGTTACAGCAATCAACAAACCAGGGTCAAAAAGTAAAAAGCAACTTTCGGCCAATGGTCGGACGTTGTGTGGCATAAACATTTCTGTGCTACCTTTTTATAAGGAGATACTGAACATGGGATATTATATCTATCAAAATTGTGCATCTTTCTTTATAAATAAAGAGCATTTTTCTACTGCTGTTAAAATACTGCACGATCTTATTAAAAAAGAAGTTGTATGGAACTGGGTAAGTCCTGTTAATAAACTTGAAAAGGATCCTCAAAAAGCCATTAAACAATTATTAACAGCATGTCGATGGGACCCCTCTTTTGATGAGAATGGAAATATTGATAACATACAATTTATTGGAAAAAATTTAGGACAAGAAGAGCAACTTTTTCAAGCTCTCGCCCCTTATGTAAAAAAAGATAGTTACATAGAACTATCTGGTGAAGAGGGTGAAATTTGGCGTTATGAATTTGATGGTAATAAAATGGAAGAAAATTTTGCAGAACTTGATTTCGATTGCAATAAAGAAATTGTGGAAAAAATTCTGAAACAAAAGAAATTACTCCCGACACTTATGGGATTGCACCCTAAATTGGATGACCGAATCTCAAAAGTACTAATGAACTGACTTGAAAAAGAGTCGGAAAGAGTTTTTTTATCTTTAACTATGTTTTAAAAATTATCATAGGTGATGGAACGGACTGTTCTTATAATGAGTATGAAAAATGTAGAAACTTGGAATGTGAGGAATAATTTATGGTACGAATCAATGTAATGACTTTTAATCGAGGTATACTTGATATCAATGAACTTTATCAGTCTTTCTTTAAAGATAGTGATGATAAGGCCATCGAAAGGGCTGAAAATAGATTCATGGAATTAGCTAGAAAGATTAATCCGGAGATTACTGATAAAGAATTGTCAGAAATTTTAAGCGACGGTAGTTATGATAATAATGGCCGGGAAGTTATTATTTCTTGGCCGGAAATAAAATAAGGGTACTTCTGAAGGAAGGGGCTCTTCGGACTTTGGGTCTCTTCCTTATAATGAAATCAATAAAAACATATTCTATCGCAATGGGGCGCTTTCCAGACTTAAGCAGGGCTCTTCCAAACCATTTAGTTATGGGCCAATTAATAATAGGGAAGTTAAGGGGCATCCATACGGGACTAAATATATAGAGTGTGATAAATTTCTTGAAATACCTGCAAATGAATTTCCTTTATATATTGATTATGACTTTAAATCCGATACGGCTAAAAATATTTTTAAAAAAAGATTGAGTGGGGAAATAAAATAAGGAGTCTACGGCTTTTTAAAAAGAATCTGGAGAGTTATATGAAATTCATTGAAAAGAAAAATCTGATTAAAGCAGAAAATTCTGAAGATTCTGTTTATATTGCTGCTTTTAATATTGAGAAAAAGAGAAAGTCTTTTTTTCTCAGTCCGGATGATTGGGATGAATTTACTGAATATCTTGTAAAAAAAGACTCGAATATAATACCTGAAATTGAGTATTATATAGACACCGATCATTATAAAAATAAAGGGATTTGTTCTTTCAGTAGATGATGCCAAGAAATCCAGCATCCAGAGTTATTTAACAATTAAACGGAAGAATTGTATGGATAAACCAAGAATTACCTATGGTCGCACCGCATACGTACAAACACCACAAAATTTACTTGATGAACTCACACAAAGTCTTGGGAGTTGGGCTGAGGGTCAGGAAAATCTTTGCGTTGACCATGAGAATGTTATCGAATGGCTTAACAACGAGAGTAGAGAAAGTGATGATGCTTCGAAAGACCTTGCTGACTTTGTACAGACAGTAGTTGACGGTATCGAAGGTGAAATCGGCGACATTGTTTTTCATAAATAGTGTTGAGACGGTGCAGTTTCAAAAGCGAAATTCTTCTTACCAGTGATTTATATTTGGATGTAGATAATGTTACAACACAGAAAGGAGATGATAAAACAAACCGAAAAGGTTATTTTAATGGAAAATGAAAAAATGATTCACGATTCCAGAATAATTTAGAAGAAGAGATTTTCATGAAAAACCCTGCAATTATACAGAAAATTGAGGAAGTATTATGTCCTTGTGATAGTGGAAAGAAATAAAAAATGTTGTATGAAAAATAAGGAAAGTAAATTATGAATAGACAGATCAAAAATAGATACACTAATGAAATAATAGTAAAAAGTAAAAAATATTCTTCTACTAAAATTGCCGTTGAGAAAAATAAACAAAATCTCAGTGAGGCGAATCTCAGAGGAATAAATCTCAGTGGGACAGAACTCAGTGGGGCAGATCTTATCTTGGCAGATCTCAGTGAGGTAAATCTCTATGGGGCAAATCTCACTGGGGCAGATCTCTATGGGACAGATCTCTATGGGGCGGATCTCAGAGGGGCATATCTCAGAGAGGCATATCTCAGAGGAGCAAATCTTAATGGGGCAAATCTCAAAGAGGCAAATTTCAGAGAGGCAAATCTCAGTGAGGCAAATCTCATCCGGGCAAATCTCAGACGAGCAAATCTCATCTGGGCAAATCTCATCTGGGCAAATCTCAGTGAGGCAAATCTCAGTGAGGCAAATCTCAGTGAGGCAAATCTCAGTGAGACAAATCTCAGTGGGGCAAATCTTTGGAAGACAGATCTCAGAGGGGCAAATTTCAAAGAGGCAAA
>QNDG01000373.1 GCA_003645915.1 Candidatus Zhuqueibacterota bacterium
TAAAACTGCAGGCACTGCAAGAAATAGAAGTCCTGCCAGAGGAGATCTGTTTACAATAATTTCCCGTTCTTTAAGCATAACCGTTGCATATTAACTTCAGACACAAAACACTCATACTAAAAACTGCCCGGTTAAAAATCAAACCGGACAGCCTGTTTATTCTCTGCTTTTCCGGATACCTGCAGAATAATTGCAGATAAAACCAATTTCGTACCCCTAATTCAGAGGCTGTAACAAAAACGCAAAAAATACTTCATCCTGAACCCTTGGCAAAATTTACTCTGATCTTCTGCGAAAACAGATTTGCTGCAAAAAAAACAGCCCTTATTAAAAATACAATAAAATATTTGTCTTTTTTCATGGCACACTCCGGGAATTTCAGAGTTAATAAGGGATAAATAGCAACATTTAAATGTACATTAAAGATTAAATCTAATCAATAAAAATCAGATTCTTAAAATTAAAACCATCTGTAAAGAATAAAAGACATTAAATACATGATAATAATAGAGTTACACCGAAACAGACGAGAAATACTCAGATGTTTGTTTTTTCGGAACACTCTAATCTCACAAAAAAAACAAATAAATCGGATAAAAAACAAAAAATTAGCTTGCTTTTTTCTTTTCATTTCCTATATTTACGTCAATATATTTTAAAAATAAAAAAGAAAAAAATTCCGTATAAAATAAGAATTAAATACCACAATAGAAAAAATATTGAAATTATTTGCCTTAAAAATCAGGCACGTTCTTTGCAGTATAGATATATAGGATTGATAATCTTTGGATAGCTCGGTAATAGTCGTATTATTACTGATATTGGTTCTGGAATTGAAATAAGAGGCTGGTTATGACACCGTGTAAATTCATGAATTCGTGTCCGTTTTTTAAAAAAACCATCACTTCAGGCAGCACTCTTGAAAAAATGTACAGGGAGCAATACTGCCACGAAGAATACACCATGTGTGCCAGGTATAAAATTGCTGAAATGCTTGGCCATGAAAAAGTTCCTTCAAATCTGTATCCCAACATGTTTGACCAGGCAGAGGCATTGATCAGGCCGAGAAACGGATAATTTATTAATTATCTGACAATATCCGATGCAGCTTCAAAAACGTTACATCTTCAAAATGTGTCTCTTTAGTCTGTTCGGAATTTTCATATTCTTTATTCCGGTACAGATTAACTCAAAAACAACCATTCCCCTTGATCATATAATCTCATTTATAAAAACAAATTTCAGGAGTTTTCCCCTCTTTTACGCAGGCTTAATGATTCTAACAGGTGGTTTATACCCGTTTTTAATTAAAACCTGGAAAACCAGCACTACAACTGTGATTTTCTCCTTTTTAAAACTGGCCGGGATTTTTATAACAATTTTATTCTTTTTTTCAAAATGGCCTTCCTGCCTTTTTGAAAAAGATATGCTTCCGTTTCTTTTTTATAAACTTGTTATACCAGTAGGCATAATTGTGCCTGTTGGTGCAGTTTTCCTTGCGTTTTTAATTGATTACGGCCTTCTTGAATTTGTGGGTGTATTAATGGAACCTGTAATGAAGCCGATTTTTAAAACACCGGGACGTTCAGCTGTTGATGCTGTGGCGTCATTTGTAGGGAGCTATTCCATAGGCTTGTTAATCACAAACAGAGTCTTTAAAAAAGGAGAATACTCTGTTAAACAGGCAGCAATTATTGCCACAGGATTTTCCACTGTTTCTGTAACATTTATGATTATTGTTGCAAAGACCACAGGGCTTATGCAGATCTGGAATTTTTATTTCTGGTCAACTCTGTTTATCACTTTCACGGTAACTGCAATCACAGCACGGCTTTTCCCGATTTCCGGACTGAATGATAATGTTAAAAATGATCTGATTATTAAAAACAAGCTCGGTTTTAAAGAGCGGTTTATGTATGCTGTTGACTCGGGGACAAAGAAAGCTATGAAGGCAGATCCCCTTTTGGTAAATATCAAAAATAATTTTTATGACGGTCTGAAAATGACAATAAGTATTCTTCCCACAATTATGTCAGTAGGGCTGCTTGGGCTTGTTCTTGCCAAACATACACCGCTTTTTGATATTGCTGGTTACATATTTTACCCGGTACCGAGAATTATTGGTATCCCCGAAAGTGTACTCATTGGCAAATCAGCAGCAGTGGGAATTACAGAAATGTTTCTCCCTGCACTTTTAATAAAAGATGCCGCTATTGCAGCAAGATATACAATTGCTGTTACATCTGTTTCTTCCATACTGTTCTTTTCAGCTTCGATCCCCTGTATATTATCAACAGAGATTCCAATCTCAACAGGGAAAATAGTTCTGATCTGGGCACAAAGGACTTTTTTATCTCTGCTGATTGCAGGCTTAACTGCTGTTATTATTTTTTGATTTTCCGGCTAAAATTCAACTGATTCCAAAAATTAATCTTATTTCAAATTATTACTTGTAAGAGATAATCCTGACAGATAAAGTAAAACAACTACAACAAAAAAAAGAGAGATTCTTAAAAAATCTCCCTTTTCCTGAGCTGTATTATAACATCATTTTTACTTATGTATCCGCTTTAAAAATTCTTCCATTTCCGGTATTCCACCCTGAAATACAAGATATCCGTTGTAAGGTTCCCGTTCTGTGATCTCTCCGTTAATAGGTGTAAGCATAAGTTCTTTAACTTTTTCAGGATCCTCTGTCTGGCCAAGCGCCCAGCCAAGTTTAATATATGCAACTTCAGGAAGCATATTTTCAGTAGGAATAATTCCCTTTGCCATCAGATCCCTTCCGGTATCATAAACAAACATGTGAACATATCCCCACAAAGTCTGCACTGTCATATAAATTGAAACGCCTTTCTTAACAGCCCTTTCAATTGCAGGATAAACAGGTTTATTCACATGCCCCAAACCGGTTCCTGCAATAACAATTCCTCTGTATCCGTTGTCAACAATAGAATCAATTATATCCGGCTGCATATTGGGATAGTAATAAACCATTGTAACTTTTTCTTCAAAATACGGGTGAATTTCAACTTTATTATCTTTTCTTCGTTTATTGTAATCATTTCTCAAAGGTACAACTTTATCTCTTGTGACAGTTGCAAGAGGTGTATCACCTATTGTCCTGAATGTTGATCTGTAAGAAGAGTGCATTTTGCGTACTCTGGTTCCTCTGTGCAGAAGCCCGTATTCATCCGATGTGGGGCCAAACATACAGACCATAACTTCTGCAATATCGGA
>QNDG01000374.1 GCA_003645915.1 Candidatus Zhuqueibacterota bacterium
GAATCTGCAAATGGTGAAAACGAATACTCTTTTTTTACTTTTCCGTAATTAAACACGGCCTTTTCATAATCTCTTTTTTCCTTTTCGAAAATTTTTCCCAATTTATAATAGGCCTCTGCAGATTCTTTTTTTCGTTTGAATTCCTGTGTTATATCTTCCAGAGTTATAATTGCGCCGTCGACATCATCTTTCAACTCAAGACACTCTGCAATTTTTATATTTATTCTGCCTGCGCGTAATTTGTTTGATTCATCAAGAAGAAGTTTTTCAAAAATTTTAATTGCAGAATCATAATTTCCAAGTTTCTTTTCGAGTTCTCCTATTGCAAAACGAGCATTGAATCTTTCCGGCCTCGAATTTGCGGTCTTAAGAGATTTTTCACAATACTTTTTTGCCTCTTTATATTGCTGTAAAGAATCATAACAAGCAGCTATGGTAAAATAATAACCTGATTTTTTGTCTTTTTCAGCATATTTCAAGGCTCCGGTGTACTCTTTTACTGCATCATTAAATCTTTTTGTGTTTAAGTAGAGTCTTCCCAGGGAGCTGTGCACATCAGCCATTAATTCTTTTGTCAGCTTCCCGTACTTTAAATTTTTCAGGGATGTCTCTGCAATATCATATTTTTTTTCATAAATCGCAATTCTCGCAAGCCAGATAATAACTTCATTTAAAAACTTGCTTTCAGGAAAATTTTCCTTTAAAAGGTTGAAATTATTTTTTGCCCGGTACATATCTCCGAGGTAATAATAAGATTTTCCAAGTAGAATCAGAGCGTCGTCAACATATTTGCTTTTAGGGTAAAGTCTTATCAGTTTTTCCGATTTATCAATCGCCTTTTGGTAGTTATTTCTCTCCTCAGTGGTAATTTTATCAGAATTATTATTCTGCGTTGCTTTATACCCTTTGTTAAAATAGTATTTTGCATTGTAGAAAACATTATAATATGCACACGAAATAAAAATCAGAATCAATGCGGCTAAAAATATCTTTTTCATAAGTATATCCTTCAGATTTTGATTTTTAAGTTACAATTAATTAAAAACTTTGTCAAGAAAAAACGGTTATTACATTTATACTTGAAATTTATCTTCAGAATAATTATCTTCATGCTAATGTAATCCTTTAAACAAAATACGGAACCGATATGAATCCAATAATAACCCTATTTTCCTTTGCAGCCTTGATTTCTATCTTAGTATTCTTTATTGCATTTATTATCACGTCAATTCTGGAAACACGGTACAGACCAGTATTCAGAATTCTTATGCTGCTTCCATTTACTGCAATTTATGCAGCTCTCATCCTGATACAATTCCCATTTAGAGTGTACATCCTGACTGCAATACTTGCCGTGATGTTTTTCGGAATCATGATATTCTTTATCCTCCCCATAGGAACCGATCAAAAAATCAAGATTGTAGGAAATCAGGATAAAGTTGACGAAAGAGATGCTCTTTTTCACAGATTTTACAGGATTAAACCGGGAACTAAAGAATTTAAAGCCTATTATGAAATGCGTCCTGAAAACCGAAAGCCAGATGATGAAATCAGAAAACTTCCCGGTCTCAATGAACCTGGTTCAATGTCTTACAATAAATTCACCTCACCTTTTCAACAGGCCGAATTTGACATTATTGATACTTTTAACAAAGATGTTGACTTCTGGCCTGAGCCTGAAAACATAAATAAAGTTGAAGCCAGCCCTGAAGAATTCACAATGATTATTAAAGGGTTTGCCCGATACCTTGGAGCAAAACTTGTAGGCATGACAAAACTTAATCAAGCTTATGTTTACAGTCATATTGGAAGATCTCCTGGTACCTGGGGAGAAGAAATTAAAATTGACCATCCCTCAGCAATTGTAGTTGCTGTGGAAATGGATTTTGACATGGTAAGATTTGCTCCGCATCACATTGTTACAACAGAAACAGCATTAAAATACTTTGAAGCAGGCAAGATTGCAGCAATTATTGCAAGATATATTCAGTTAATCGGTTATAAAGCAAGAGCACATATTGATGGTAACTACAGAGTCATGTGCGTACCAATTGCAGTTGACGCAGGAATCGGAGAGCTTGGCAGGTTAGGACTTTTAATCACACCGAAATTCGGCCCCAGAGTCAGACTGGCAGTAATTACAACTGATATCCCTCTTGTTTACGATAAGCCAATATCTTTCGGTGTACAGGATTTTTGCACATTTTGTAAAAAATGCGCAACAAACTGCCCGTCCGGTTCAATTGATAAAGGTAATAAAAAAGTTTACCGCGGTACTGAAAAATGGATTTCAAATCAGACTACCTGTTATAAATTCTGGAGAATGCAGGGCTCTGACTGTTCTGTTTGTGTTAATGTGTGCCCGTTTTCACATCCGGATTCATTTCTTCATAACATTGTTCGCTGGGGAATAAAAAGAAATAAACTTTTCAGGAGATTTGCTTTAATGGCTGATGATTTCCTTTACGGAAGGCGTCCTAAAAATCAGGCCAAATTTCCTGAATGGCATAAACCAAGATAAAAATTCATCAAATTATTAATATTGGGTTTAAAAATGAAAAACAAAAAAGCAAATGTGTCTGAATTTTCGTTTAAAGAATGTGATATTGATGATTATGATATTATTATAAATATCTGGGACAAAGCAGGGCTTCGCTACAAACCAAAAGGCAGGGACAGTAAAGAAAAAATAGAAGAGGAGATGCAACGCGGAGTGGGTACATTTTTTATTGTCTACATTAACAATACACCTGCAGGTTGTATTCTTGCCACACATGACGGTAGAAAAGGCTGGATAAACAGGCTTGCTGTTCTTCCTGAATTCAGAAGAATGAGAATTGCAAGCGCTCTTGTACGTCATGCCGAAAAACATCTTGAAAAGCTTGGTATGGAAATAATCACATGCCTTATTGAGGGTTGGAATGAAACATCAATGAAGCTTTTCAGCTCTCTCGGATATACAAAGCATGAAGATGTTTTTTATTTCAGCAAGAGAAAAAATAAGGATGTTTAAAAATTTAACATTGTAAATTTTCAGGCTGCTTCATTTTTTAATCAATTCTAAAAAAATTATCCGGAACCAATGTTTTTCTTAAAATCTGACCGGAATTCACATCCTCTCTAACGTCCTGTTTAATACAAATCAATTAATCGGTTTTTCATGCTTTTGTTTTCACAGTTTTACTACCCGTAACAATCATAATCAAACTTACAACCGCACCAAGAGCAGCAAGA
>QNDG01000375.1 GCA_003645915.1 Candidatus Zhuqueibacterota bacterium
CAGGACAATCTCTAAATGGCGCACCATCAGTTATACCATCAAATGGTTATCCCTCCAATATGGATGCAATATCGGCCTGGGGCACTTTTGATCTTTCAGACGCGTTGGCTGCAGATGTAAGTCTTCACTACTGGTATGAAACGATTGGAACTGATAAATTTGAAGTTCTTATTAATGCAGGTGCAGGTTGGGAAGGATATGAATTTACAGGAAATAGCGGTGGCTGGACTTACGGTCAATTTGATCTTACTAACTGGCCTGTATACGGGAATCTACTCGGGCATTCAAATATTACATTTGCAGTCAGGTTCAGAAGCAGCGCTGCGGGAATAAATGCAAGAGGCGCATTTGTTGATAATGTTGTTATAAGAAAACAAACTTCAACTGGCGTTGAAGATGTGTTCAAAAAAGTGCCCGCAACATTTACTTTAAATCAGAACTATCCTAATCCGTTTAATCCGGAAACAGCAATAAGTTACTCTTTACCAAAAGATTCGGAAGTAATGTTAACAGTTTACAATATTTTCGGACAAAAAGTAAAGACGCTTGTTAATCAGAAAGTAAAAGCCGGATACCATACTGTAAACTGGAATGGTACAGATGATTACGGATTAAAGGTAGCAAGTGGTGTTTATTTTTACAAGATTTCCGCAGGCAGTTTTAAAGCAATGAAAAAAATGATTCTTATTGAATAGCGGATATTTAATAAATTAAATAAAAAACTGCCGGTTCCGGTTCAGGGGCCGGCAGTTTTTGTATATACCGGATTTGTAAAAATTTATTGACTTTTTGACAGATTTTTATATACTTAATTCAGTTGGTTTTTTATCCGCTTTAAATAAATATTTAAACCACAGGAGCAGGAAATGAAACGGACAGTGATATTATTAAATTTAAATTTTGTTTTAATGCTTTCAATTGCATCTTTTTTGAATGCACAAACAAGCCTGAATTCCAATATCATTAAAACCGGGTCCATGATTGCAAAACCTGTGGGGTTTTTGGATAAGCTTCTCGGTTCTTCAAACTTTCATATGTCTCATTCTTATGCAATGGAATTTTCAACATTTGGGTCAAGAAGCATGGGATTGGGGTTGTACACAAATACTATCACAATGCAGTTGGCAAGCCCTTTGACTGCACAGGTAAAGATAGGAGTTATGCATCCTATATCCGGTTTTGCAAACAGTATGATGTCAGGAACCAAGTTGTTTTTACAGCAGGCTACTGTAAAATACCACCCTACTGAAAATATGCAGATACGTGTTGACTACAGATCATATCCTGTGTCATATCTTTCTCCCTATTACCGTATGTGGTAAATTTTAGTTTGGCCGTATGTACTGTTTTTCAAAAATAAAGCATAAAAAAGGCCGGGTACAGTTCTCGGTCTTTTGCATATGTAAAGGAATATTTGATGAAGAGATCAAGACGTGTCAGACCTGTTAAAAGAAAGACAGCATCTTCTCAGCGAAAAACAAAAAAGACAGTAAAGAGAAAAAGCTCTGTTAATATTAAAACCAGGCTAATGCAGTCGTTAATTGCACTGATATTTGTAGTTGATATTGTACTTGTGTTTTTTGCTGTAAAACAGTGTTCTAAACCAACGGAAACAATAATTGAAGAGCAAGTACAGGCTGAACAGGATATGAGAATTCAGATAGAAGTTTTGAACGGGTGTGGAGTTCCGGGAATTGCTGCAAAATATACTGATTTTTTAAGGAATAACGGAATAGATGTTGTTAAAACCGATAATTATGAATCATTCAATGTGTTAAAAACAGTGGTAATAGACCGGAGAGGCAACTGGAAGAAGTGCAAAAAAATTGCTGATGCTATGGGGCTCCCGGAAGACAGAATTTTACAGGAAATCAATGAAGCTTATTTATTAGATGCGAGTTTGATTATAGGCAAGGATTTCAGACAGCTGACCAGCTGGAATCAAGTGGAGAATTAATTTGGAAAAAGATAATGTTTATGAAAAAGCTTTGGAAATAGCAAAACTTGCTCTTTCAAAAAAAGCGCAGGATGTCCGCATACTTGATGTTAAAAAATTTACAAGTGTAACAGATTATTTTGTAATCTGCCATGGTGATGTTGAGCTGCAGGTAAAAGCAATACATGAAACCATAAACGATGGTATGGCAAAACTGGGTGTCAAAGTCTGGCATAGAGAGGGATACCAGTTTAACAGATGGGTCCTTTTGGATTATGTTGATGTAGTTGTTCATATTTTTTTGAAGGAAATGAGGGATTTTTATAATATCGAAAGATTGTGGGGAGATGCGGATGTTGAAATTATTGAAGACGGAGACAAATGAAAGCAGAACAGATAGTAATTAATGCATTAGTTGAAGCTGCACAGAATGCAGGATATGAGATTAATGAGAAAATTGGCAGGGAATTATCCGTACCAAAGCAGAAGGAACACGGAGATTTTGCATCCAACATAGCTTTAATGCTTGCACCAAAAGTAAAGCAAAAACCCAGGGATATTGCAGAGAAAATAGTAAAAAATCTGCACATTGATAAAAAATATATCTCCGAAGTAACTATTGCAGGCCCGGGTTTTATTAATTTTTTTATTAATGATTCTTTTATAGCGGATAGTTTACAACAAATTCTGGAATCACCGGACAGTTACGGTTTTTCCGGGAAACATAAGGGTAAAACAGCACAAGTCGAATTTGTAAGTGCAAATCCCACAGGCCCTCTTTCAATTGGGCACGGCAGGCAGGCTGTAATAGGAGATGTTGTTGCAAGGCTTCTGGAGTCTCAGGGATACGATGTAACAAGGGAATATTATTTTAATAATGCCGGTCGTCAGATGCGGAAACTGGGAGAGTCCGTTTATATCAGATACCTGAATCTTCTTGGTGTGAAGAGGGAGCTTGGGGAAGATCATTATCAGGGTGAGTACATAGTTGAAATAGCAAAAGCTGCTCTTGACGATAAAGGCGATGCTTATTTAAATAATGATGATATTGAATATTTTAAGAGTCTTGGCGAGAAAATTATTTTCGGGGAAATAAAAAAAACCTGCCTAAGGCTTGGGATTAACTTTGATGTTTTTTTTAATGAAAGATCTCTTTATGAAAACGGTGAGATTGATAAAGTCATATCAATGCTGAAAGAGAAAGATCTTGTATATGAAAAAGACGGAGCAGTCTGGTTCAGGACAACAGCTTTAGGCCAGGATCAGGACAGAGTGCTTATTAAGTCAACAGGAGAAC
>QNDG01000376.1 GCA_003645915.1 Candidatus Zhuqueibacterota bacterium
CAAAGAGATACAAATACCTGGATCCGAAAAGTCTGTTATTTATGATCCTCAAAAGAGAATTGGACTGGGCCTGTCCAGGTTGGGAACGAGCAGAGCAGTTGCTCTTGGCGCGTATTTTTATGCTCTTCAGCAGCTTGGTTGATTTTTCCTGAGGCTGTCTGTATGCAGAGTTTAGATTACAATCCATAAATTTATTTTTATTATAAACACTAAAATTATCCAAAAACAAGCCGTATTGATGTTTAATACGGTTTGTTTTTTTTTCAGGCAATTGGCCTTAAAATGACCATGTGGTTTGTTTTCGCCGATTATAATATTTATTTGTCATAAATCCAGGAAATGATGTTCTTTAATTAACATCCTGAAAATACTTAAGATACGATGTGTTATAAAAAATATGATAAGTGGCATTTTTTTTGCCTGTAAGATGTTCGATAAGTTACATTTCCGATTCCCAGGAGGAAAACAATGAACAGGAACAAAAAAATATACATAGTTGTTTCTTTGGTATTACTTCTAATTTTTGCTTTTTATGAATTAGGAGCCGCTCAGACAAATATTATGCCCATGGGTAACTCAATTACATGGGGAAAGAAATTAAAGCAGGCTCCTACAGTGGACGGTACCCACGGATACAGAAATCTGCTGTATGACGGATTAGGAGGCAAGGATGTTGTGAATTTTGTAGGACCTTATCCTGCAAATTCCCAGTATATTGCAGAATATTTCGATCCGCCGTATGAAGGCTTTTTCCGTGACGGAGCAAAAATTGCAGATTATCTTTCAGGCGCGGCAGGATACAACACAATCCAGATGTTAATGGAAATGGATGTGGATTCCCTGCCTAAGATTGTTATTCTGCATATCGGTACAAATGACATGCGGGATAATGAAGATATTGGTAATTATGATGAAGCAGGTACAATTGCAGAACGTCTATATATTCTTGTAAACCAACTTCTTAACTTTACAAGAAGCGGACATACGATAGAGGATCTTCTTTTGTGTAAAATTATTCCTTTTGCACCATACGATGCTTATCCGTCTTTAAATAAACGAGTGGAAGACTACAATGCAGCTCTTGAGAGAATGGTTGAAGATATGCCTGCATCGTTTAAGGATCGTATTACAGTTGTTGATATGTATTCATGGTTCCTTCCAAATATTGATGAATATTATACCTCTGACATTGATGGTACTCACCCTAACAGTGTAGGATATACGAAGATGGCTGATATTTTAAGTTACTATATCGGCCCCATTCTTTCACCGTCAGAAAGGGATGAATTTACAGGTTCATCAGGTTTGTTAAACGGAGTAAACGGGTGGCATGCTGATGCAAGTTTAAGGTTAAACGGAAGCGGTGCTATCTATTGTAACAGTACTTCCGGTTCATGGGATAATCTTGGAATCTGGGAAAACAGTGAGGGTGGTAACACTGTAACTATTGGTTTTGCAGATAATTCTTCAAATTTTAATGCTGTTGCTATTGCGTTTGGTCTTAATTCCCTTGATCCAGCTACAGCAGATGGATACATGGCCTGGATTACAGGAGACCAGCTCAGAATATGGCGTATTGTTAACGGAGTTGCCAGTACAAATGCTATTTACGGTTCAACATCAATAGCAATGACAGGATACGGTCCGGGAGACAGTTTAACTGTGACTTACAGACCTCAGACTGATTATAATTATTTTGATGTTTCCACTGACGGGGGTACAACAAAAATTACAGTAAGAGATAAAACTTCAGATTTTGGAAAAGGAGACAATCTTTATTCAGGTGTAATGTTTAAAGTTAACTCCGGTGTTCCGCCTAATCCTGCTGCTCTTGTAGACTTTATCAAGGTAAAGGAGCAGCTTCCGGATAATACTGCTCCGGGACAGATTGTTGATCTTACAGCCACTCCATCTGGCAATAATGCTGTGACATTGAAGTGGACTGCTGTGGGAGATGACGGATATGCTCCTGAAGGCGCAGCTTCAAGCTATGATGTGAGAATGTCAAAATCTCCTATTGTAAGCGATCAGGATTTCCGTAAAGCAGAAGTTGTGCCGGGCGCACCTAAGCCGTTTTCTGCAGGGACCCCTCAGATATTTACAGCTTCGGGGCTTTTAAGCGGGGAACATTACTATTTTGCGGTAAAAGCTGTGGACGAACTCGGTAATAAAGGAGAGTTGTCCAATATGGCAGATGCTGTCACTGCTACATCCGGAGTTGTTACTGCAACCTTTGATGGAGAAATGACAGAGTGGGTATATAACACAAATATTTACGGTGTTGTTGATGCAGGAGCACAAAAAGAATTTACAAATATTACAAACACAATGAACTGGCCTAGCTCAAACGGCGTGGCGGTTTATAAGGGCAGAACAAATCCTTCGACTGTTGAAGTTGTGTGGGGCGAGCAGGTTACTACTCCTCCGACAGGTCAGAGAGAAAACGGTGGTATAGCGGTTATGCTTAACAGTGCAACAACCGATGCTGACGGTTATCTGATTTTTGTTCATTCAAATCTGCATCAGATTCATTTATGGTCAATTGTAAACGGAGCTGCCAATGCTGCTCTTGATACAGTTTCTTATACATTAAAAGATAGTAATGGAGATTATGAGTTCCCTGAAGCAGGGGATACATTGAGTGTAGTACTTGACTGGTCTCACGGGGATTATAATAAGTTTGAAGTATATGTCAATTCCAAGCGTGCAGGGTCAGAACCGCTTTATGATATGAGAAAACTACAGACAGGTAACGGAACTATGTACTCAGGTCTTTTCCTTACCGGTTTTTACGGAGTTTCCGGACGTAATAATAATGTAAGGGCATTTATTACTTATTCTGAAATAACAAGTGTTGGTGATTTTACAAAAGTAACTCAGGAACCTGCAGAAGCTGAGGTAAATACAACTGTTCCGGGTGATTTAACAGTACTTTTGCAGGATGCAAACAGAAACCCGTTAAGAAACAAACCTGTATATTTCCAGGTTACAAAAGACCAGGATGGTGGAGAAGTAACAGCTCCGGAACCTGTATTTGATCCCTACAGAATTGAAGCTGAATGGGGAACGCCTGGTACAGTACCAAGTGAAGGAAGCGGTATTATGGAGTTAAAGTCGCATCCTTCAGCGTCCAGAGGGTCGTACATTGAGGGTGTCGGAGATGTTCAGTCATGCTATTATGAGTATAAATTTACAGTGC
>QNDG01000377.1 GCA_003645915.1 Candidatus Zhuqueibacterota bacterium
GAAGCCCAAGCCCCGTAGGGGCGTGATATTTATAGAATGTGGATAATTTGGTGCAGACCTCAGAGGTCTCTGAGACCTCTGAGGTCTTGATCTTCGAAATCACGGGTTTGGATCAGCATAGTTAAAAATAAATTAGAGTAAATTTTCATGAAATGAAAAATTGAATCTTTAAGTTGAAATTAGCGTAAAAATTATTATTATACAGGTAACCTAATTTTATCAGTTTTACAAATAATCTCAGGAGTAAAATATGCGCTGGAAATTAGTTCTTATTTTTGTGTTTTTTACAATTATATCCTCATTTGCAGGAGACAAACTGCTCACCATGCAGGAAGCTATTCTCGGAAGTTACGGAAAATTGAGGGTAAGGAATATTAATCAGCTTAAGTGGATTGGCAATTCAAACGAACTTTCATGTGTTGATTCTCTTAACGGCTTGTACGGCCTTGTAAGGATTGATCCGTTATCAGGCGATAAAAAAATGCTGCTGACTCTGGATTCTTTGAAATCAGCAGTTAAGAAAGTTTCAGAAATAAGTATCCGCAGATTTCCCAGTGTAAACTGGATTAACAGAGACACGTTTTATCTCTTTTATCATAATAATTTATTTGTCTATAATTTAAGAACAAAATCAGCATGTTTAAAAAACAGTGTGCCTGACAAAGCGCAGAATATCCGGATTCATCCGAAATCATTTAACATTGCATACACTATTGATGACAATCTGTTTGTGTCTCTCTGCTCAGGCGGAAAAATACAGATTACTTTTGACGGGGGAAACGGGATCAAAAACGGGTCAGTTGTTCACAGAAATGAGTTCGGAATAAACAAAGGCATATTCTGGTCTCCGGACGGGAATTATCTTGCCTTTTACAGAAAAGATGAGAGATTTGTAACAAAATATCCTCTTGTTGATATTGATTCCAGGCCTGCCAAAGTAAGATTTATACGCTACCCGATGACAGGTATGGCAAGCGAGCATGTATCTGTAGGTGTGTATAATATTCTTTCAGGATCTACAACTTTTCTTCAGACAGGAGAGCCTGCGGATAAATATCTGACCCACGTAACATGGAGTCCTGACAGCAAATCTGTTTTTATTGCAGAGCTCAACAGGGATCAGAATCATCTTCGGTTTTGCGTTTTTGACCCTGCAACAGGGGAGCGGAGAAAAATCCTTTTTGAAGAGAGGGATAAAGAATGGGTGGAACCCCTTTATGACCCGATTTTTATCAAAGGTAAAAATAACCGGTTCTTATGGTTTTCCATGAGAGACGGATTTAATAATCTTTATCTTTATGATACTAATGGCAGGCTGATAAGACAGGTTACACATTTAAAAACAGATATCACGGGTTTCTCAGGATTTGATCCTGAAAGTAAAAAGATATTTTTTACAGCAGCGAAAAATAACGGGCTTGAACAGCAT
The DNA here is from genome assembly GCA_003645915.1 of Candidatus Zhuqueibacterota bacterium. Classification (GTDB taxonomy): domain Bacteria; phylum Zhuqueibacterota; class QNDG01; order QNDG01; family QNDG01; genus QNDG01. The sequence continues at coordinate 1,430 of QNDG01000377.1, forward strand.
TGCTTTTCAGCATCATTAAAATCCGGTAAAATTACTCAGCTTACAAAACAAAACGGATTACACAGAACAGATTTCTCAGGGGATGGTAAATATTTTATTGATCGTTTTACAAATCATACTGTACCCCGTATTATTTCTGTGTTTGACTGCTCCGGTAAAAAACAAACTGAGCTTCTTAAAGCGGAAAACCCTGTAAAAGAGTATAAACTCGGGAAGATTGAATATCTTAAAATTAAAAATAAACAAGGTATTACTCTGAATGCCAGAATGATTTTGCCTGCGGATTTTGATCCACAGAAAAAATATCCTGTAATTGTTTATGTTTACGGCGGGCCTCACGGACAGATGGTCAGAGATTCCTGGCTGTCGGGATGGTCTTTGTGGTTCCAGTACATGGCAGAGCGGGGATACATAGTTTTCACCTTAGATAACAGGGGAACAAACAACAGAGGCTCGGATTTTGAACAGACAGTATTCCGTAATCTCGGTAAATATGAGGTTGAAGATCAGATGGCCGGTATAAATTATCTGAAAAAGTGTTCCTTTGTTGATACCTTACGAATCGGAGTGCACGGCTGGAGTTACGGCGGTTTTATGACAATTTCCCTTATGACGAGGCAGCCGGGAGTATTTAAGACTGCAGTTGCAGGAGGACCTGTTATTGACTGGCGCTATTATGAAGTTATGTACGGAGAAAGATATATGGATACTCCGCAGTCTAATCCTAATGGTTATAAAGAAGCAAATCTTTTAAACTATGTTGATAACCTTAAAGGAAAGCTCCTTATAATTAACGGAGCGGTTGATCCGACTGTTGTGTGGCAGAACAGTCTCTCGTACCTTCGTAAAGCAATTGACCTGGGAAAGCAGGTGGATTATTTTGTTTATCCCGGAGATGAGCACAATATGTTCGGAAAGGACAGAGTGCATCTTTACCAGAAAATTACTGATTATTTTACGGAAAATTTATAGAAGTACATAATTCACATATTGTGTGCATGCTGTAAGCAGCATGTCCATTTTTTTAAAGGGTAAAATAGTAAGAATTTTGGTGTATTTTCAGTTCAGGTTGATATTTTAAGCAGATTAAGTTATATTACAATATAGATGAAATTATGTTTGTTGCAAAAAACAATGAGCGGTTTTTAAACAGAAGAAGTTTTAAATCTGGTACTTATGATGATTAATGTGAAACTTATTGTATAGACATAAAAAATTACCAAATTTTTTTCGGAAGGGCCATTGTTTTTATCAGTGAATAGAATTTAATATTAGATGTAAGGTATGGAGGTATTGCAATGAAAGCTGAATTCACAGCAATTATTGAACCTGCCTTGGAAGGTGGATATTGGGCTATGTGCCCGGAAATACCGGGAGCGAATGGCCAGGGTGAAACAATAGAAGAAGCAAAGGAAAGTTTAAAAAAGGCCATTGAGTTAATACTGGAAGATCGCAGAGAAGATGCTTTTAGAGGGTTATCGGATGATTCAATTCGTGAAAAGGTTATGGTTGCATGAAGCGCAGGGATCTTGAAAAAAGACTCAGAATTGCCGGATGCTACCTAAAAAGAGAGGGAGGGGTACATTCTTTATGGATTAACCCGAAGAACGGTGTTATTGAAGCAGTACCCCGGCATAAAGAAATCAAAGATGCACTGGCAAGAAAGATTCTAAAAAGTTTAGATGCCGAGTAATTGATTTATAAAGTTCGATTTTAGTAATTGATATATCTTTTGAGACGGAGAAGGTTTTTCTCTCCGATC
>QNDG01000378.1 GCA_003645915.1 Candidatus Zhuqueibacterota bacterium
ATATAATTCGCATTACTCTCATCTGCACGTATAATATTACCCCAGGTTTTAGCCATATTTTCATCCATATTTAATTCTTTCGTCAATAAAGTGGCTAAACTATCTATAGCTTCAATCTGCTCATCCCCCTGAGTCTGTCCAACTTTTTTTACTGCCTCTGAAATAGTTTTTTTATTCTCCTGAAAAGCTTTATTATTTGCTGAAAAAAATGTTAATGAATTTTCCACTAAATCTTTTATTTTATTACCAGTAAATCGGGCCTCTTCAATAAGCATTCTAATTGTTTTTTCATGAACGCCCCATCGTTTCATTGATTTTATGGCCTCCCAGGTTTTTTCTCCGGAAATTTTACTTAAATCTCCCACTTCAGCAACCCGTTTTATAACGCTCATTAATAATTCCGGAGTTTCTTTTGCTAAAGCCGCTGCTTCCGTAGCCTGAATTACTCCACTTTTTCCAATCATTTTTTGATATCGATTGGATTTTGACTGAGCATTATACATTTCTGTTCTTAATTTTTTAAGCTGCTCAACATCTTCGGAAGTTTTCTTCTTTTTCTTTTCAAGAGTTTCTATACGTGCTTTAATATTAATAGCTTTACCTTTAAATTCCTCAGATAAATTCCTGAAGAACCCATTTACATCTGCACCCCCTTCTTTCGCCAAATCTAATAAAGCGCCATTTGTTTCAAGAGCACCAGATTTAAAAATATCATACATATTTTCTGTTGCAGCTGCAGCATCATCTGCCCCTCCAATCATATCTTCAGTAAATCGTTTCACAGTTTTACTCGCAGAACCTAAAGCAGCGCCATAAAGAGCTAAAGAAGCGGAAGCATTCTGAACCGTATTCCAAAATCTATCCGTAGATAATCCTGATTTTTTAGCATCAAAAGCTACCTGTACAAATGTTTTATCAACTTGTTCCAGATTAAACCTAAAGTCAGTCATCAAAGTACCCATCATATTACCTACCTGAGGTAATACCATTCCTAATGTTTTACTGGCCTTAGAAGCAATATAAATAGCATCTCTGTAATTAAGTAACCCTTTATCCAGATTTTGGATATTATAACCGGCCTGCATGACAGCTTCTAAAAGTTCCCGTATTTGTGATACATCAAGACCAACTCTAATATTCTCCCCTGCTTTAAAAATTAAATTATTGAAATCATCAAATTGTTTCTTAACATCAGGGGTCATGATATCCGGGCCACGTAAATAAGCAAAGGCCTTATTAGCATCTTTAACAAACTGATCAGCGGCCATGCCTAAATCCCATACAGCCTTTACACCCATAAGAATCAGTCCTGGGATTCCTCCAAGAGCTCCTGCTAATTTTCCTACTCCAGCTCCTACACCTTTAACAGCTTTTCCAAATGAGCTCATTAAACCGGGTAATTTACCTAAACTTGTTCCGGCTTTATCAAACATTATACTATAACCATCTATTTCACTCGAGACTCCTTCAGCCTCACTCGCCCATTTTCTTAAAAATGAAGGACCCTCTTTAGCTAAACTTTTTGTGGATCTACCCGCATCATCTATAGTCCCTTTCAGCTCTTCTATCTTTTCAGTAATTTGAGCAACTCTGTCTCTCTGACGTTTCCATGCTTCCTCATGTTTAGGATGAGCCTTTTTTATCTTTGCTAATTCATTTAAAAGAGATGTCATTTCATTATTTAATTTTGCTGCTTCTCCTACACTCAAAGCTCCCTTTAAATTTAACTTTCCAACTGTCTTGGACATACTTTTTAAATTATTAACTTGATCATCATAAGCATCATTAGTTGCCTTGGCTAAATTTTTTAAATCCTTTAAGTCATTTTTGAGCCCCTTATTGCCTTTTTTAGAGCTAATATAAAATTTTTCATTTAATTTTATTTTTTCTTTTAAATATTTATTTTCTTTTTCTAGTCTTCTAATCTCATCATCAGCCATGGCTTACTTCCCTGTTAAAACCCGAGAACCAATTTTTTTATAAAAACGTTCTTCTTCATTTTTATCAGCTACTTCTTCTGACTTCACAATCATTAGATTATTAGATTTCTTATTTAATTTTTCCGACTCTTCCACAGTTAAAATTCTCTGTGTACTGATAATATCAGGAATATCTCCTTCTTTTTTCCTTCTCTCCCGAAGTTTCTGTAATCTTTCTTCAGCCTGACGTGTCTGTTCATCAGCTCTTTCCCGTAATTTTTTCATATAATCATCAATAAACAAGTCATGTTTATCTTTCTTACCTTCCATCTGTCTCATCAACTCAGCTACGAGTTCTTCTGCAGTATCTACAGGAGCGGCCCAACCATCAGGTTTCCAAGCCTGTTTTTGATGAGAACCTTTTTTTGAAAGCTTTTTACGGCGCTCCTCAGCTCTTTGAACTGCGGCATCATGTCTACCCCGTATACTTCGAGTACCTTTCGGATTTGATGCTGAAGCAACTAATAGGGCTAAAGAAAAATCCTTATTATAAATTTCTTCATCATCCAACATTTTATTAATTAATATCCAACTTTCCTGATAAGCATTCATTCCTAAATTTTTTGATCCAGGAAAGTCAGAAAATGAGTTCAGTTTATAAGAAATATTCCATTTTCTCCTGGATTGATCAGTATAACTGAATCCTTCCACATAATCAATACAACCAAAAGCAACATCTCTGAGATCAATCAATTCTTTCATTATTCTGTTATGTAATTGATATGGAAACTGACCAAAAAAATTATAACATTCTTTTATTTTATTATTTCTGTTTATTAAAAAATTCTTGCCTTCAACCATAAGAAGACTGAAAGCCATATAATTCAAATTAAATCGAACAGCATATCCTTTATCTGAAAATCCGGAATAGAGTTTAATAAGATTATGTTCTTTTTCGTTTACAGTTTTAAAAACAAAATCTTTATCAGCTATTTTCATTCTCAGAGTCAGAAAACCCTTATAGATTAAATCAGATAATAAATGATATGCCTCATTTCTATCCATTCAAAGATTCTTTCATCCGATTTTCTTTTTCAGCCATTTTCAAATCAGCTTCATTAATTTCTTGCTCAACTTTTTTATTTAATCTTTCTACTGGTGTTGCCTCCGGGACATTATCAGTTTCTTTAATTTTTCTGAATTTTTCCGGTTGATCCTCTGTCGGTTTTTCCGACATTTTAAATCTTTCAAATTTAACGTCTTTTTTTA
>QNDG01000379.1 GCA_003645915.1 Candidatus Zhuqueibacterota bacterium
AGAATTGTTTCCCAACCAACAGGTTCACTTACAACAACCTGGGAAGCACACACAAATGTGTTATTGGATTTATCATCTTCATTCATAACACTGTCAGGATCAAGCATCCCACCAATATAATAAGTTCCGGTAGGTAACGTTACAGGGATGTTATATTCTTCAGAAAAAGCAAAAATACCGTCTTTTTCCAGTGCAGGAACAGGTAAACTACCAATGCACGGGTCATTTGCAGGATCAATTGTTTGATCTTCAGAAACATAAAAATTGATTATATTGCTCTGAGATTTGTTCTCACTCAGGTTCGTTACTTCACCAACCAACATTACCTGCTCGCCATTAGCAACAGCAGTAGGATCAACTGATAAAGTTTTAACAGTAACATCCGGCCAACCTGTAAAATACTTTTTAATTACAACATTATCAATAAATACTCCTATATCAGTCCCTGTTGCATTTGAAAAGAACTTAATCTTTACATACACATTTTTCTGGCCAAGAAAATTAACACCGTTCCAGTTCGCGAAGTCAATCTTTTTGCTTAACCAATTACCCTGTCCGCCCTTGTAGTCCACTGTCCCGGAAATTACATTATTGTAAGCAATAACTGATACTTTATCATTATCCGAAAGTTTTGTCCATAGATCAAAACTCATAAATCCGTCAGTACAGTTTCTTAAATCAATTGGTCCGTAATCTAATGAGATATCCATATTATTTGCATAACCGCTTCCTACAACAGGATTTCTGGGAGGCATATTGTTTAAAGCCTTTTTCGCACACCAAATACTATGTGTACTGTCACTTGCCTGTGCAGTAGATCTGCCCCATGTATAATTTCCGATAGTTGTCGTTCTTACCCATGGTGCGGGAAATGCAGGATCTTCAAAACTGTCTTCCAAAACTGTTATCCATTCTGATAGCTTTGCCTGTGTTTTACCTCCTTTTATTTCAGCCAATAATCCCATTGCAGAAATAATAAAAATTACTGTTAATCCTGCAATGATCCATTTTTTCACATAATTTTTCCTCACCATAACTTCCTCCTTGTATTTTGATCTTTCCTGGTTGTAACAACAGCCCATTTTACTTATCACAGTTTTTAAAATAATACGTAAGTTATATGGATTTTTTACATAAAATCGGAGTTAATTAGTTATATTTCAACCTCTTTAAAATTAATTTTTACAATATACTTTGATTTTTCTAAAATGCAGACTATGTACGAAATAGAACCTTTCATCATAATGATATATTTTTTGTCACTATGCTTACGTAAAAATTAAATATATAAATATAACATATCATTTATTTTCATAAAATCAAGTTTTTTTTAATTATCTGGTTATTTTTCACAAACCTTTTTCCCACATAATAACCGGTAAACCATCATTCTAAAAATAATTTGCAGCAATTCCGTACTTGATGCAAATACAGAAATAATTCTACAGTTATTTAAGGCGGAGATTAACACAAGAAGATATAAAATATTCAATTTACTTCTAATTGTACATTTAAATTATTCCTGCTATAATTATCTGACTGTTACTAAATTATACACTGGTTTACCCAAGCAAAAGCTAAAGAACAGTGCGGTTTTATACAAATTACTGATTCTGATCCAGCCTGTACTCTTTTATACTGAGAAGCAATGAAGCAGCAAAAATGCAAATCCCTGCAATTGCAGTAAGAACAATAATTGATGTTAATGGTGAAATATTTTTTACAGATACAATAAAATTTAAAATATTCGCCTTTAAATTCTGCGTATTATTAACCTGATTTAAAGAAGGATACAAACTGTGAAGATAGTGTACAATTGTAGCATACTTTATTTTTCCCGGCAGGAACGCAACACTTGCTTCCCATCCGAAAATAAAAAACAGTCCTGCAACAACAGGTCTTTTTAACAGCCCTCCGACCAAGGCAAACAATGAAAGATAAACTGCTGCTCCTGTTACAAGGACTGCTCCAGATTTAATAAATATTAAAAGAGAAGAGCTCCAGTGGCTGATACCTGAACCAATGGTAAGAATTGAATAAGAAAAAAACAGCGAAATATTTAAAATTACAGAGAGCATTACCCATGAGGATAAAAGCTTTGCCTGTATTATTCTGGCTCTCGGCACTGGTCTGGTTAAAAGATACGAAAGTGTCTGCTCTTCCCTCTCATCCCCAATTACAGCAGAGCCGAGAAACAGAGAAACCAACGGTAGTAAAAAATGCACATATAAAAGCAGGCTGATTTTGGGAAACAGCGCAGAGAAATTTATTTCCTGTTCTGTAAAAAGTGAATACAAAACAATGAACAGAAGAGTAAAAACAACGGGCAAAGCACAAAGGGCTGCAATTCCTGTAAATTTTTTATTCTTAAACGAGTTTATTGTAAAAAATCTCAACAAATACAACATTTTTACCTCACAAGATATGAAAATACTGCTTCTAAGTTTTCATCAGGTGAATAAAGCGAATAAATTGATATATTGTTTTTAAGCGCAAGTTCCGGGATTCGTTTATGAAATTCAGAAGGTTTTACAGTCTCAACCATAAGTTGATTCTGCTCTCTGTCAAACTGAACGCTCTTTACATCTTCATACTCCATAAGTTTAGCAGTAAGAACGTCTACATTGCTGCATCTTATTACTACTTTCAACGGATGTGTATCAATCAGCTCTCTGATTTCATAAATATTCCCCTGTGCAAGAACTCTTCCGTGCGACATCAGAATAATAGTATCTGTCATTTCTTCGATTTCATGGAGAATATGACTGGAAACAACTACGATTTTTTCCATTTTGCCCATTTTACGAATCAGATCAATAACAGAACGCCTGCCAATTGGATCCATACCATTTAAAGGTTCATCAAGGATAAGAATATCAGGATCAGTACTTATTGCTTGTGCAATTTTTATTCTCTGCCTCATGCCCTTACTGTATCCTGCAATCTTTTTATCCTTTGACTCTGTCATTTCAACTGTTTCAATTGCCTTTTTTGTCATTGCAGATGCCTGGTCATGGTCAAATCCATACATCCTTGTAAGAGAATATACAAATTCCTCGCCAGTCATATGGGACCAGAATGCATCCTTTTCAGGAGCATATCCGATATTTTTAAACAATCTGTGATTATTCCAGACCTCCTCCCCATTTATCCTGACACTCCCCTTGCTCGGTCGCAACTGCCCTG
>QNDG01000380.1 GCA_003645915.1 Candidatus Zhuqueibacterota bacterium
AGAAGGCATTTTACGGCCTTTGTCCCTGACTTTGGGAACAGCTTGCTGATCTTTATGTTTTACTGCCCACCAGAAATTTCTCGGATAACCAAACCAAAAACGAATGATCAGCTTTGCATCAGGCTTTTGTTTCAGGTAAGCTTCAATGTATGCATCTGTTTCGGAATAATCGTACTTTCCATCACCAATCCACCCATGCGGTGCTGTAGGATGTGTATCAAAAATATCAAATCCAGCATCAATAAAATTCCGGAAATAAGGGGATCTCACAGAACAAAAAAGCCCGTCATGGGGCTTTCCGTTGATGAATAATGTAGGTCTGCCCTCATACATTTTTAGTTCAGTTTTCAATCCATCTTCTGCCTTTAAATTTGGATTTGACAGGCTGAAAATCACTAAAATATACGGAATGATTTTTAAAAACATTACATTTGATTTCATTGTAATACCCCTTCTATTGATAAGTTTATCAATAATTATTCCAACACTATTTTATTTATCTTCAGAAATTTATAAATTGTTAACGTAATTTGGCTTACAATCCCCAATACATCAATAAAATTGATGCAGCCGACCAGCTGAAATAGTGTACTTTTAAACCCGCGCCGTTTCTCGGATCATAGTTTTCACGGATTGTTCCGTTTTGAGCAAGCCCGCGGCAGTTATTTATTACTGCATTGAATATTGAATCTGCAAGTCTATTATATCCGTATTTTCTTAAACCCGAAACACCAAAATAAACCTGATCAAGCCACACAGGCCCTCTCCAGTAACCAGTCATAAACTCATTTTCATCAGATGCTACAGTAGGCAGAGGAACAAAGGTTAAAAATTTTGTCTTGTTTTCCATTACCTTCTTTACTGCTTTTGCCTGTACTTCATCTGCAGCCCATGCCCACAAAGGAGACCATCCTTCTGATCCCATTACTTTTACCAGAGAAGTATTATCAACAGAAGTATCGTAAAAATATCCACTTACCGGATCAAACATAAGTTTCTGGATTTTTCTTTTAAGTTCATCTGCTTCTTTTTCCCATTTCCTTTGATCTTTAATCATGTTGAGTACACCGGCAATTTTTGACAGATACTTTTTCTCAGCATAAAGAAAACTGTTTAAGCATACTGACTCCTGATCCATAGACCAGCTTGACGGACCGTTTCTGAGTATTTTTGTTTTATCAAATCTTACCGCATCATCCATTCCGCTTTCCCACTTTGCAGCAGTAAGAGTTCCGTCTGTTGATCCGTACTCACACAATCCGTCATGATCATGATCTCTGAATTTATACCACCAATTGTGATATAAAGTCAGTTTCTCATACATATCTCTTAAAAATTTTTGATCGCCTGTTTCTTCATAAACACGCCATACTGCCCAGCCTGCAAGAGGGGGTTTTGTGTCTCTGTTATTATTCAGCCTTTTATCAGTATATATGGCATCCGGAACCATACCTTCTTTTGTCTGATAGTCAAACATTGCTCTTATCTGCTCTTTTGCCATATTCCCGTCAATTCTTGCAACAGCAGCTGAATGTTTCCATGAATCCCACGCCCAGAATCCGTCAAAATAGTTAATCATAACAGAAGGAAAGAATCCTCCGTGGAGAAGATCTTTACGTGCAGTGCGGAAATTTACCATTAACGTCATAAGAGATTTTACTGCGATATTTGTATATTTTTTATCTTTTCCCCACTTATCTGAAATCAGCGTGTTATTGATAAACCTATTCCATGTTTTCTTATTTATTTTTAAATATTTAACCGGATCTCTCAAAGCATTTTTTATAAGATTCTGTTCTTCTCTTTTAATTGTCGTATCAGTCAGAGTAATTACCATTGCCAGATTATATTTTTCCCCTTTTGGAAGTAAAATTAAATTTTCCGTTTTTGCAGTATATTCTGACGACTCGGTTTTTGTAAGATAGTTACCGTTAAATCGAACTGATAAATTTAAGTCCTGCCCTGGGAATTCAATCAATATTTTATTTGGAGAACTATTGACCTTAAATTTTTTTGTAAAAAATTCCTGCTTCCACACAGGACAAATCTTCCTGACCTTATTCCTAAGATTTAAAAGACTGATTTTTAACATTGCAGATTTGTCGGAAATAAAAAACAAATCAGATTCAACCAGAACACTATCAGCAATAAATTTTTGATTCAGCCTCCCTGGAAGATAAGTAATCTTTTCATTCCCAATTTTTAATTTATTTCCTTTGTTATCAGTAATAAAAAAACTGATATCTTTTCCATACCACTTTCTCTGTTCAACAATAAAAGGACCTGAAAATGAGCCCGCACTCATGCTTTTTGACGTATCCGAAAGAGAAAAGCCAAACCATGCGCCTTTATCTGCAAAGAAAAATTTTGAATCATCATTAAAGCTCTCAGGAGAACATTGAATATTCAGCAGATTCGGAAAATTTTCCTGACGTAAACCGCTCACTTCTTTGATATTGTTACAGGATACAGCAGTAATAATTAATGAAACCAGGTATATTATTCTTCTCACAAAAACCTCTTATTTAAAATCTTACAGAAAGACAGCTTAAACCTCCGTCAACCTTTTTAAACTCACTAACATCTAATTCAATAACAGAAAACCCGTGTTTATCAAGCATGTCTCGTGTTTTCTTATACCCATTGGGTATCAATATTTTCCCGTTGACATTAATGGAATTTGCAGCATATTCTTCATTTTCCGGTACAACAATTTTTTTATAAGCGGAAAATAATTCAATATCTGCAAGCTCTTTTACTACAAGAATCGTATCATTCCCCAAATATGATATTCCGCTTTTTAAATGCAGCATACCCGAAATTGTAACTGGATTAACTCTGTATCCGAAGGGACTTAGAAACCCGCTTAACTGTAAAACGCCCTCCTGATTTGTTCTTGATGTAAGCCCCACAAAAATGTCTTTATCAACCTGCAGAACATCTCCTCCGTCAATAACACCGGGCTCACTAATTATTTTTAAATCAGGATAAAACTTCTCAATGGCCTTTTTTACACTTTTGGTTTCACCCCTTCTTGATTCTGCTCCCGGTCTTGTAATAACAGCCTGTTCCTTTGTTACAATTGCTGTATCCTCAACAAAAACTCCATCCGCAAGTTTTGGATCAGAATCAAGAACAAAAAGTTCCAGTCCGAGAGATCTCAGAGTATTACAGTAATTATC
>QNDG01000381.1 GCA_003645915.1 Candidatus Zhuqueibacterota bacterium
GGTTCTTAAACTCTCCGAAAATATCTGTTTCCATCGGATCATCAATATTGTACAAATCCAAAAGAGTTTTTATGGCATCGGTATGACGCTGTTCGCTATTTGAAATATTGTTGAAAATATTTTGTTCCCATACATCATACAGAGATTTGTACACGTCTCTTGCAAGTTTTTTCTTCTTCTCTCATTAATATCAGCCCTTCAATCTCATTTTCAGTTAGTTCTGAAGTCCCGGATATATTCTGCTTTAACAATTGATTATTGCTGTCTGACGCAGCCAGATCCGGATCAGTTGAAGAACTGCACCCTGACAAACTCCATATGCTGAATAATAGCATTACAGTTATAACTGCTGTAAAATATTTACTGGATTTCATTTTTCACACCTTTCTTTCTATTAAAAAACCGGCAGAAAAACTTTACTGCCGGTTTTATTTTTTACTGTGCTGTGACTACTTTCTGCCTTTGCCTTTTCCCTTCGGACCAGTTCCGTCGCAAGTGCCTGTACCTGTTCCGATTCCTGAGCCTGTTGTGCCGGAGTTTAATCCTTTACCCTTGCCATTTGCTCTGCCTGTTCCGTCCTGTGGGCGTACATAATCAGGATCCTGTCCGTTGGGAATTCCGTCACCATCCGCATCCTGAAGATTGTCATTTATACCGTCGCCGTCTGCATCAACAAAACCTCTGCTGCCCTTTCCCTTTCTCAATTTTGATCCCGTATAATCCGGATCCAATCCATTTGGGATTCCGTCACCGTCATCATCTCTGGCATTGTCATTGTATCCGTCTCCGTTCAAATCAACAAACCCTTTTCCCTGCTGGCTTGCTGCATTAAGTGATGCCTTTGCTACATTACTGCCCCTGAGCTGTTTCTTATTCTTAACCTGAAGAGAATCCTGGGCAAATGTTGTTCCTGCTGCAACCAGAATTGCAATGCTGATTGTAATAAGTAAGTTTTTCATTTTGCTTCTCCTTTTTTATTTTTTACTCACATGCCCCTGATATATCAAAACCCGTGCCACAATTTTACACCAACACATATCTACTTGTTTCTATTTATCTTACGAATATCAGCGACTATTATCTTTTTATTTATTTACGTCCGGACAGTCGTATCCAAATACCATCTGGTCGAATGGAGTGGTTATGCATGCAGGATTAAAACGGTTTTAATAATTTAAAAACAGAAGGAATATGACATTAAGCAGAGCAATAATACAGCATGATGTTCGCTTTGATAAGAAAATCAATTTTCTTTTACATAGTTTGAGTGATATGATAAAATTTTTGAGTTTTTTTTACATTTGGGGAATAGGTTGGAATATACGGCGTCACGCGTATTGAAATACTTAATTTTCAACTTGCCATAGTTATTCATAGATTATGATTTACCGTACTAATTCCGACTTACTATAATTATTGTCAGTAAAGACATTCTATCTCTTTGTTAATAAATCCATTAATTTTTCATTTATATAATAATTCCCTGTCCCTAATTTTCGTTTCTTTAATAATCCGTCTTTTACCAACTGGTTCAGATATTTTGCTGCTGTAATTCTGGAGACACCCAAATCCCGTTCTACAAACTCAATTTTTGTATAAGGATGTTTAAAAAGATTATTCAGAAAATCCTGACTGTAAAATTTATAATTATCACGGAGTAAATTTTTATACTCAAATATTAATTCTCTAATTTTTCTTATCAGCCCTATTGTCTCGATTGAAATTTGTTCAACTCCTTCAAGAATAAAAACTAACCAATTCTCCCAATCATCTGTTTCTCTGACTGTTTGTAATAATTTGTAGTAACTGTCTTTATTCAAAATTATATACTTACTTAAATAAAGAACCGGCAAGTTTAATAAATCCTTCATTACCAGATACAGAACATTTATAATTCTTCCTGTTCTTCCGTTTCCGTCATAAAAAGGATGAATACTTTCAAACTGATAATGAATTATTGCCATCTTTATCAATGGATCAAAATCCGACATTGTATCATCATTAATAAACTGCTCCAAATTTGTCATTAAATCCATTATTTCCGAATACTCTTGCGGAGGTGTATAAACTGTTTCTCCGGTTGCAGAATTTTTTAAAGTTGTTCCGGGTAATTTTCTAAAACCTGCCCGGTTTTTTTCCAATTCAGATTGGATTTCAATTATATCGTTTTTTGTCAATATCTTCTTTTCCGAGATTAATGCAAATCCCTTTTTTAATGCGGAAATATAATTCTGAACCTCTTTGGAAGCTAATGATTTAAAGTGATAAAGATTTAATTTTGATTTGTAAATATAATCATATGTAGTAATAATATTCTCAATTGCAGAACTGTCCTTTGCTTCCTGCAATCCCAAAGTGTTAATTAAAATACTTTCATTGGGAATTGTAGCAACAACTCCTTTTAACTCCGCCAACGCACGATGAGCAGAAGCAAGTTTTTTCAATACTTTTTTAGTTTCAACATCCTTTTCTATAGGAAGCTTTTTTAACATTTTGATTTCCTTTGTAAAGTTTTCTCGATTTTTTTTACAAATCTAATTCATTTTGATAAGAAAATCAATTTTTTTTTACAAACCTTTCTCTTAATGATATAAGTACAGTTTTTATTTATATTTTTAGCTATGAAAAATATTATTCACTCGTTTTATTCTCAATTGCAATAATTATATCATCATTAATATTTGTCGTCCTTTTAAGAATTACATTCAAATAATCACTACCTATTCTTCTTTGTAAATTTTCTATATTTTGGATTAATTCATTATACTGATCTCTGTTTGTCTTTTCAGATAAAACAAGTTTTCTTAGAGTGTTTATTGACAAAGTCTTATAATGTTTTATATCTTTTAACAGAGTACCTATAAAATCAATATGTGTTTTATTTAATTCATCTCTCTTATGCTTTAATAAAGATTTCAGACTATTTGCAGCTTTTTTTTCTATAGAAAGTTCGGAACTACCTGATTTATATTGAGGTTTATATCCTTTAATTTTCTCATATGATCTCCAGAATTGCTTACTAAACGTTAGCCTTTTCTCCTCAAAAGAGCATTTAACATAATCTATCAATTCATGAAAATTTCTTTCTGATACTTCAATTTTTCCTTTTTCATAATTGGCTACTAAGGAAAATAATGCCATTCCCTTTTTTCTGAAAACTACAATATTATTTTCTGAAAATA
>QNDG01000382.1 GCA_003645915.1 Candidatus Zhuqueibacterota bacterium
AAAGATCTGCAGAAGAATCAAAAGAAGAGATAATTGAAGTTATTAAAGATACGGATCTTCTTTTCCTGACATGTGGACTTGGAGGAGGGACTGGTACCGGATCACTGCCTGTAATAAGCAGAATTGCACGGGAACGAGGAATTCTTACGATAGCAATAGTAACAATGCCTTTTTCTGAAGAAGGAATTATCAGATGGGAGAACGCACAGATAGGGCTGGAAAAACTTAAAAGAAATGTTGACAGTCTTATTGTTCTCAGAAATGACAAATTACTTGAAAGTTATCCGGATCTTCCAATTCTTGACGCTTTTAAAGCAGGAGACGAAATACTGATTAACGCGCTTGAAAGTCTTACTAAAATAGTAGCGCAAAAAGGACTGATTAATCTTGATTTTGCTGATCTTTCTATGATTATGCGTGACGGGCCTGTTACTGTTATCGGCGTAGGAGAAAGCAGATCCGAGAACAGGGCAGAAGAAGTAATTAAAAGAGCTTTGTCACATCCTATGATGGAATCTGATATTAAAAACGCACAAAACGCTCTTGTCCATGTTGTTGGCGGTAATGATCTTACTTTACGTGAAACAAGAGACATAATTAAAAAAATAACAAAAGAACTTGACCCCAGCGCAAGGATTATATGGGGTACATCAATAGAGAAAAATGTAAACCAGAAAATCAAGCTAACTATCATAGCAACGGGGATTCCGGATGAGAATCTCCAAGAACCGGAAATGTTCGGACAAAAAGAAGAAGTGAGTGATAGTTCTATAAATGGAATTTTTAATACAAATGAATTAATATCCGAAGCAAAATCAGAAGATTCTATTTTTGATATCAAAGAATCTATTGTTGATCAGGGCAGTGAATTTCAGCTAAATCCTGAAAAAACAGAAATAGATGTAAAGAATGTTTCCCAGACAAACCAGATTTTTTATAAAATGTTTAAGAATGATTCTGAAAGAGATATTAAGAGATTTGAACGTGCTATTCATTTTTTAAGAAAAAATCCTGAAAACAGAAGATCCGTGCAGGAAGCACTTCAATCATGTGAGCTGATTTATTCCAATGCTCAGTTGTTTGGATTTGATGAAATATGCGAGCTGCTGGGTTCAATTAAGAATCTCCTGTCACAAGTAAAAAAGGGTGAACGAAAACTCACCTCAAAAATACTGGACTCAATAACTCTTGCAATGGAAATGGTTTCCGATTTATCTGAAAATCAGAATGACGGGCACGGAGAAACGGGCTATATTGTTGACAGATTGAAAGAGCTTGCAGAAAATGAAAGCTAAATACTATGAAGGAGCTTTTAAGTGGTAATTATGCTTCTTGCTACTTTTAAAGGAAAAGGTCAAAAAATTGGTTTAATTTAAAATCCTGACAAACAATAAATTAGCAATGAAATGTAATTCCGAATTTCAGTGGATTTTAGATTTTTCCTGTTTGGGAGAAGTAAAAGAGAAATGCTCGAAAATAATCAGGTTCTGGTTAAAAAAATGAAAATATATACCTTATGTATGTCCTAATTTTTTCTTGACTTTTACACAAATTACCATTACATTATTTGCAATCTTCAGGGGCGATTAGCTCAGGTGGTTAGAGTGCTTGCTTGACATGCAAGAGGTCACTGGTTCAAGTCCAGTATCGCCCACGTAATGTAATAAAAATTAATATTCGAAACCAGGAAAGTTAATATAGTTGAGACAAGTAAAAGTTACATTTGATAGCGGAAATGTTGAAGTTTTTGATCAGGGGATAACACTTAAACAAGTTATTAAAAAGGCTTTTCCGGAACAATCTTCCAAAATTATTGCTGTACGTGTTAATGACCGTATTGCAGGGCTTTACGAAACACTGGAAAATGATGCGGAAATTAAAGTTTTGACCTGTGATGAGGCAGACGGAATGCAGATTTTCTGGCATAGTGCCTCACATATTATGGCTCAGGCAGTTAAATCTCTGTATAAAAATGTATCCCTTGGTATCGGGCCTGCAGTGTCAAATGGATTTTACTATGATTTTCATCTTAGTGAGACAATCAGCAGTGATGATTTTGTTAAACTTGAAAAGAAAATAAAAGAAATTATCAAGGAAAATCAGCCTTTTATTAAAAAAGTACTTACAAAAAAAGAAGCAATTGAGTTTTTTGAGCAGAGGAATGAACCTTTTAAAATTGAACTGATTAATAATATTGAAGATGAAACCGTTTCAATTTTTCAGAACGGCGATTTTGTAGATCTCTGCAGAGGACCGCATGTATATTCAACAGGTGTGGTTAAACATATTAAACTCTTAAGCGTTGCAGGTGCATACTGGAGAGGGGATGAAAGAAATCCGGTTATGCAGAGGATTTATGGCGTTGCGTTTCCAAAAAAAGAGCAGCTGGAAAACCACCTGAGAATTCTTGAAGAAGCACAGAAAAGGGATCACAGAAAACTTGGGAAAGAACTGAACTTGTTCAGTTTCCATGTTGAAGGTCCGGGGTTCCCATTCTGGCATTCAAACGGAATGGTGATCTATAATGAAATTCAGGATTATATGAGAGATCTTTTAAACAGACGCGGGTATCAGGAAATAAAAACGCCGGTAATTCTGAATGAGGATCTTTGGCATAGAAGCGGGCACTGGGATAATTATAAAAACAATATGTACTTTACAACCATTGACGAGCAAACTTACGCTGTCAAACCAATGAATTGCCCGGGCGGTCTGCTTGTATATAAAAGCGAGGCTCATTCTTATAGAGAATTGCCTCTTAAATTATCTGAGATGGGGCTTGTTCACAGGCATGAAAAATCCGGAGTATTGCACGGTCTTTTCAGAGTAAGACAGTTTACTCAGGATGATGCTCATGTATTCTGTACCGAAGAACAGATTGAAGAAGAAATCATAAAACTTATCGATTTGATTTATGAAGTTTATACTAATTTTGGGTTTAATGAATTCTTTGTAGAATTATCAACTAAACCTGAAAAAGCAATCGGGTCGGATGAAATATGGGAAAAAGCTGAAACTGCGCTTAAAAATGCTTTAATAAAAAGAGAAGTGGATTATAAGTTAAATCCTGGTGAAGGTGCCTTTTACGGACCTAAAATCGATTTTCATATAAGAGATTCCCTCTCCCGATTGTGGCAATGCGGTACAATTCAGGTTGATTTTTCAATGCCT
>QNDG01000383.1 GCA_003645915.1 Candidatus Zhuqueibacterota bacterium
AAATTAATTCGTCTTTTTCTGCACTCCAGTCATTAAAATTACCCGCGATGTAAATCGATCGAACATTTTTATCTTTTTCATTATATTTTATTTCCACTCTCTTAAGAGCATCCTTATATTCTCCGGCTGTCAGGAACGTCGCAGAGGAAAATTGAATCAAAAGAGTTGTAATAAACGAAATAATCAACTTGGATTTCATGTCATTATTATAAAACATTTTATCCCCAATTTTATTATAAAACAAATTCTCAAATAATAGTCACTTATTATCTATCTATATTATAGATTTTTTGTTATTAATTTCATGAAAACAGGGAACAATTTAAAAACAGATCCTTCTGCCGGTAAAAATTGCTGGAATTGTAAATTTTAATACGTGGTAATCGGAAATTTATACATTAATTTTTAAAATGCAAGTTAATTTTTCTTAAATTAAATATTATCTGTTAATTTGTATTGACTCAAAAACAAAGCAACTTTAAATAGATTGAGCTTTTCCATAAATCATTCATTCTCTCATGATAAATGTAACTAGTAAAGACCAGTAATTTCAAAATGACCACATCTCCTAAATATGAAATATTTAGAAGTAACAAGGTTACAGTGCATGAATTTATAAAAATAAAAAACTACATCCTCTCTTAAAATAACAAATCTTTCTTCACAAGACTCAATTAAATAAAATAATCTAACTAACCATATTAAACATTAATCCAATTTCTTAAATAATTATTCTCCCTCAATTTTGTTTTTCCTGTTTTGTCTGATTTTAAAAAGTTTATTCTTGACATTTTTATTCCAATAATATATATTGGAAAAACAATTATTATAATTAAACCCCATTCCGATAATAATAAAATTTTAATAGAAATTAAAATTTTCGGCTCTGCGATCGTAAATTATATTTTTAACCTGTAACGCCTTCACAAAACAGTACAGGACATTAAAATATTGCTGAAAAAACTACTCACTACATGCATCAGACCTAAACAGGATGATAGAATATTTATAATTTCTATTGAGAAATACAGTAAATTTGCCTTCTCTTTACATGAAATACTTTTAGCAAAAAATTTTAATCCTGCAATATTCATTGTTCCGTCAGATAAAAAAGGTTTTTCCATTTCCACAAAATTAATCAAGCCTATAATAGGAAAGTCAGACATAATTATTTCTCTTGCAGACAATTATTGCTCTTTTACTGATTTCAGCGAGAATTCATCCCTTTCTGAAAAAAGATTTATAAATCTGCATGAAATTTCGGAAAAGTCTCTTCAAAGAATATTCAGTATTGAAAGAAATATTGTTGCAGGAAAAAGCAGAAAAGTGGCTGACATTCTCTCAATAGGAAAAACAGTCAAGATTTACTCAGGAAACGGAACAGAACTGCACCTTTCAATAATAAAATCCAAAGGTTTGGCTGTGACAGGCGACGCTTCAAATCCCGGGCAGTCTACTTCTGTACCTTACGGATTTTGCCGTATTAATGCAGTTTCAAAATCGGCATCAGGTAAACTATACATTACAGATTCGTTTACAGGCATTGGCATGATCACGGATAATGTAAAGCTTAATATAACAGAAGGAAAAATTAAACGGATATTTGGCAATGAGGGCGCAGAGAAAATTCGGAATCTTGTAAAATATAATTCAACCCCTTTGAGAGATGTGTTATGCGTAGGTGTAGGGACTCATCCCAATGCAAAATTTACCGGCATGGCTTTTGAGGATAAATGTGTTGAAGGTGTTGTCCATATAACTATTGGACACAAAAAATCAAAATCTTATAGTATTATAAAACCTCATAAATTTGATATTGTAATACGGAATGCTACTTTAAAAGTGGACAGCATGACTTTGGTAAAAGATGGGGTACTTCAGGTATAGGAACTTTAAAAAACTCTCCCTTTCAGCAATCCTGTAAATGCGATAATTTTATTCCTTATTTCATCAGGAGAAAGCTGATAGTCAACACATCCTGCTTTTATTGCTTCTTTTGGCATTCCGTAAACAATACTCGTTTTTTCATCCTGCGCAATTGTAACTGCACCAACGGATTTCATATGACATAGACCTTCTGCTCCGTCTTTTCCCATACCTGTAAGTATGATACCCATTTTACTGATAGAATCATCTTCCTTTACTGATTTCATTGTCACATCAATTGAAGGGCATACAAAATGGACTTTTTCACCCTTGGACAAATTTATACGATAATCATCAGTCAATGTAAGGTGCAGTTCACTTGGTGCAATATATATACAGCCTGAGGACAATTCTTCTCCGTGCTCAGCAATTTTTACGTTTGAGTCAGAAATTTTTTCAAGGCTTTCGCATAATGCTTTATTTACAAATTTTGGCATATGCTGAACTAATATAACAGCACCGTTTAATCTCGGGGTCCCGTCAAGCACTTCTTTTATTATTCTGGGCCCCCCTGCTGATGCTCCGATAACAACTAATTTATATGGTTTCATCTATAAAATATTCCTATTTTAGGTATGACAGATATTCATTAACAACTTCAACAAGATCAGTGCTTTTAAAAGGCTTTTTTATATAGTCTAGTACATATTCCTTAAGATCTGCCATTTTTGTATCAGGCTCGTCTTTTCCCGTAAGCATGCTTATTATTACACGATCAATCAGTCCTTTTTTAACAATCTCCCTTATAGTCTCCCACCCGTCCATTTCCGGCATTACAACATCCATTAAAAGAACACCTTTAAACCCTGCTTCAAGCTCTTTCAGGCAGTCCTTTCCGTTTGTTACTGCAGTAACTTCCATGCCATTTGCTTCCAGAACTTTCTTTAGTACGCTGATAACGGACTCGTCATCGTCAACTATCATTACCCTTTTAACCCCTTTTTCCATTATGCTCTCCTTAATTCAATTTATGGTAAACAGACAGGGATGATACAACAGGATCTATCTGGTAAGACGCTTTTTTGCTTTTCTTAAATGTCTTCCATAACTCGGAACAATTCTTATGCGCCTGTCTTTTCCGGAAACACCCGTGGAAACAGTACTCACCCCTCCTCTGTCTTTAAGATAATCATGTATTATGAATCTTTCGTAAGCCCCCATAGGAGGAAGTTCTTCTTCTCTTCCGTTCATCAGAACTTCCTGTGTCTTCTGTTCTGCAAGCCTTCGCAATACTCCGACAGGAT
>QNDG01000384.1 GCA_003645915.1 Candidatus Zhuqueibacterota bacterium
GATTGTAGATACAACAGGTAATCCTACTCAGTTGGCAATACAAGTAGATTTTAATATAGTATAAAAAAGAAGATATAAATGGCTACAGCAGAATTTGATACTCCTACAACAAGAGTATGGTTAGAAACAGATAATTTTTCGACTGTATCACATAGTGCAAATACCGGGCGGTTTGGAGAATATGATAGGGAGGCCATTTATGGTTATAATGATGAGACACTTTTAAAATTTGATGTTTCATCTCTTTCGGGAGCGACAGTTAATTCCGTGAGTTTGGAGATTACATGTAATACTGCGGGATCTCAACTTAGCACAACAACAGCATATCTATATGAACAGGATAAGACGGATCCGGATAATTGGTCTGATCCGCCGGTATATAATGATTTTGCAAACAGCGCCTGGACATCAACAATACAGACAGTTACAGGAGTGAAAAATACGGGTACATATACTTTTAATACGAGTTCTGCTTTTGTTGATTATGTACAGAGTTGGATAGATGGCAGCGATGATAACTGGGGATTAATAGTATCGGCAAACTGGAATGCCTTGAATTGGTATCTTACTTTGGATGCCGCTACATTAACTGTTAATTATACTCCCGGAGGAGTGACGATTTTTACTTTGATAAATTAATTATGATATTTAATATTAGAGAATAATACATTAATTATTAAATTAAATTAATAATCTATCAATATAAATACCTGAAATAGAACTAATAAAATTTAAATAAAATAAAAGAAAGGAATAAGATGAATCAGTTTGAATTGCAGAGAGAGTTATTAGCTTTTGAAGAAAAGATAGCGCTCGCTAAATTAGAAAAATCAAAGGCTTCTGAAAGAGTTCGGGAATTAGAATATCAAAAAGCTCGTTTTAGTCTTGATTTTTTTATAGCGAGTGCAAAAGAACAATCTGAAAAGAAAGAATAAATTTATTATGCCCGGTGATTTAAGGGATCCGGAACAAACTTTTCCTTTTTATTATGATCCGAGATATAGAGAAGCTCCTAATCAATTTGAACCCGGAGCTTTTAATATCAATGAATATCTTCAGTCTATTGTTGAGGAAACTACAGGAAAACGATTAAATTCGGATCAATTGCAAAATTTAAGAATGTATTTGGAAGATAAAGGATTCTTTCATAGAAATCCGGGAAGTGAATCATTTAGAATGGAGGTGCAAAAGAGGATTAAGCGCCGTGCTATGGCGAGAAAGGTTGCTTTATATTATGGCAGATTTAAATAAGATTATGATAGATGTTCAGCGAAAAAGTTCTAATGTTGAAAATTCTATTAAAGAGTTATTGGGTAAATATGAAATTCTATATAGAGAAGGAAATAAAATTTTTCATAGAGAAAGAATAGCTACGGGATCAATAGAAGGGCTTGAGAATTTTCATCGATTAATACAGATAATACGTCGTAACAGAGATGTTATTGGATCTCTTTTAAGGGGTGTGAATAATTTACGACCAATTTCTGATTTTAAATTTGTAGAGGAAGAAATTTCTCAAGCATCTAAAAAGAAATTAATTAAAAGAAAAAAGAAACCTGTTAAAACTGAATCTGTCGAGACCGAATTTGTTGAAATTATGCCGGAATATTATGAAGAGATTTCTGAGGAGTAAGTGATGGCTAAACGCATGCGAGTTGTTACCGCTCGTGATAGAGAAAAGGCAAAACCAAAAGTAGTTGTTAGTAATGATAATCCAAAAGTATCTAATAAATTAACTCAAAATGAATTAAAAGCTCGTAAACGGTATGCTACTACAACTTCAATGGGTGGATTTGGTTATCGTACTGCAGGAGATGTATTAAATAGTCAAGGGATAGAATTTTATTCACCTCAGCTCAGTACAGATTTTCTTGAAAAGCCCCAGAATTTAAGGGAAAGAAGAGCTTTTTATCGCTTTTTCTATAATACGAATGAATATATTGGACGCGCTGTTGATATACATACCAGTCTTCCTTTATCTAAATTAAGATTGACTCCTCCTAAAGGAAAAAATAAACATCAGAATCGATACATATTTAAATTTTTTCAAGATATGTGTGATGAAATGAAACTTTTTAAAACCCTTATTGAAATTACTCATGATTACGTACTCATGGGTAATTGCCTTAGCCGAGAAGCTGAAGTAAGAACAGTTAACGGGTATAAAAAAGCGGAAGATATTCAAGTGGGCGATTTATTATTGACTCATAAAGGAAGATATCGAGAAGTTTTAAGAAAATTTGTCAGACCGGAAAAAAGTTTATTAGAAATAAAATGTTGGAAAGATTATAGAAAAATACCAATTACTGAAGAACATCCAATTGAAGTTTATAGAGAAAACGGGTTCGAATTTATTCCGGCTGAAGAATTATCTTTAAATGATTATATTAGAATAACTTGGCCTACTGAAATAAAAGATATTGAAGAAATTAAGTTTGAAAATACAGATAAATATAAAAAAGTTTATAATGGCTATGAACTAGATGTTAAAATTAAGCATAAAGAATCAAAAAATGCTTTAGAGGCGCAGAAAAAGTTAGCTGAATGGTTAAATTCCTTAATTAAACCTGTTGTTATTACAACAGATCAATTAGCAAAAAATTTAGATATATCTCTTACAGCATTGCATAGTGCTGTTTATGCTCTGAATAATAAATTAGAAGAAAAATTTTATAGAAAAATAGGGGCGTCTGGTTGGCAGAGGGGATCACAGG
This sequence comes from Candidatus Zhuqueibacterota bacterium, assembly GCA_003645915.1. GTDB lineage: Bacteria > Zhuqueibacterota > QNDG01 > QNDG01 > QNDG01 > QNDG01. Next base: position 2,715 of record QNDG01000384.1, read on the forward strand.
TTGAGTGGCTGCCTTTAGAAAATGATATTGAAATAGATGAAAACAGGATGATTTTGAGAAAAAATTTTGTGGATGTTTTAGATAAAATTAAAGTTGATAATGATTTTGCATATTTAGTAGGCTATTGGCTCGGAGACGGGACTTTGACTCGAGAGTCTAAAAGAAATAATCGGGGTCGGGATTTATGGCAAGCTAATATTAATGAAAGATTTGAAGGTTATGAGAAAATAAAACAGATTTTTAATAATATATTTGGAAAAGACTCAGTTATTGAGTGGAATTCTAATGGAATGAAATATTTAAGAATTATATCAAATCCTTTATTTATTGAATGGTGGGCTGAAAATTTTGGTGAAACATCTTATGGAAAAAATAATAAAAAAATTCCAGAATGGTTTTTAAAATTACCCGAGGAAAAATTATTACATTTTATTGCAGGCATA
>QNDG01000385.1 GCA_003645915.1 Candidatus Zhuqueibacterota bacterium
AAGATATTGGTCTTGAAGTTATTGAAAAAAAATCACTGCTGAAGAAAAATTTTCAGAAAAAATCATCGGGCACCGGGTTTCTTATAAGAGCCCACGGTGAGATTCCGGAAAATATTACGGAAGCCAAGAAAGCCGGAATGGTGGTTGTTGATGCAACATGTCCTATTGTGCAGCATTCCCAGGAGGTTATTGAACAACATGTGCGTGAAGGATGGTCTGTAATTATTGTTGGCAAACCGGAGCATCCTGAAGTAAAAGGGCTTTTGGCAAGAGCAAAGGGTTACGGCATTGTGATATCAAATCTGCATGAAATTGACAGTGTTGACACAAGTAAAAGGTATATCCTTCTTGCACAGTCAACAATAGATAAAAATCTATTTGATAAAATAAGGGTTGCATTAAACAAAAAAATTTCCAATCTTAAAATTTTCGATACAACCTGCAGATTTATAAGCAACAGAATCGGCGAGGTGCAGGAATTTGTTAAAGATTTTGATCTTGTTTTATTTGTCGGAGGAAAAGATTCGTCAAATTTGGGACTGCTTTATAAATCAGCAAAAAAGATTGTTAATAATTGTCATAGAATTGAAGAGCCTGAAGAGATAGACCCCGAATGGCTTAAGGATGTTGAAAAAATCGGTATTGCAGGGGGGGCATCAACTCCGCGGTGGCAGATGGAGGATGTCAGATTGTTTTTGGATCAACTTTTAGTGAAAAAAAACCCTGACGGGTTAATAAATAGAAAAGGAGGAAAATTTCTATGGTGGATTCGGAAAAACCGAAAATGATGGACGAACAGAACCAGGAGGATGAAAGTGTTATGAAAGGAGGTGAAAATCAGACACCTGCTCCTGAAGAAACTAATGCTGATCAGCAAGTAAATGATGAGCCGGAAACAGTTGAGGATTTCAGAGATAGTCCTTTTGCAGAAGACTCTGAGTATTCCGAAGAAGAGTATAAAAAATTTGTTGAGCTGTATGACCGTACTCTTGCTGAGATTAAACAGGGTGAAATTGTTACAGGAAGGATTCTTGCGAAAACTGACAACGAAGTTTTGGTTGACATTGGTTTTAAATCCGAGGGATCTATTCCCCTTGAAGAGTTTAATGATCCTGATGAAATCAAAATAGGCGATGAAATTGAAGTTTTTCTGGAGGATATTGAGAACACTGACGGACAGTTGATTCTCTCAAAGAAAAAGGCTCAGTTCATGCGTTTATGGGATCAGGTGGTTGATACATTTCATCAGGGCGGAACTATTGAAGGTAAGTGTGTCAGACGCATAAAAGGAGGAATTGTTGTTGACCTTCAGGGCGTTGATGCATTCTTACCCGGTTCTCAGATAGATGTTAAACCTATAAGAGATTTTGATTCTTTAATCGGGCAGACATTTACATTTAAAATTGTTAAAGTTAACAGACCGAGAAGAAATATTGTTGTTTCAAGAAGGGCCCTGCTTGAAGAGAGTTTAAAGGAGCAGAGAAAGGACGTACTGGAAAACATTGAAAAAGGTATGATATGTGAGGGAGTTGTTAAAAATATCACTGATTTTGGTGTATTTGTTGATCTCGGCGGTGTTGACGGACTTCTGCATATCAACGATCTTTCATGGGGACGAATTCGTCATCCTTCTGAAGTTGTAAAACTTGATGAAAAAATTAAAGTTGTTGTGCTTGATTTTAATGATGCAAAAGACAGAATTTCTCTTGGTATGAAACAACTTACAGATCATCCGTGGAAAGAAGTTGAAGAGAAGTATCCCGAAGGAAGCATAGTTTCAGGTAAAGTTGTTTCTATTACTGATTACGGTGCATTTGTTGAACTTGAGAAAGGCGTTGAAGGATTAATTCATGTGTCTGAAATGTCGTGGACAAGACACGGTATTCATCCTTCCAAAATTGTCAGCGTAGGCGAAACAGTGGAAGTTAAGGTGCTTAATGTTGACAAAGAGAAAAAACGTATTTCTCTTGGTTTAAAACAATTAACCGAAGATCCGTGGAAGGAAATAGAAAAGAGATTCCCGGTCGGAACAAAAATTAAGGGAACTGTCCGTAATATGACAAACTTCGGTGTTTTTGTTGAAGTTGAAGAAGGTATTGACGGATTAATTCACATTTCCGATCTTTCATGGACAAAGAAAATCAAGCACCCCAGCGAGGTACTGAGAAAAGGTGAGGAAGTTGAAGTAGTTGTTCTTGAGATTAACAAAGATGAGAGACGTATATCTCTCGGATACAAGCAGCTGCAGGAAGACCCATGGCCTGTTTTTGAAGAGAAATATAAGGTCGGAAGTGAGACTCCCGCAAAGGTAGTCAGATTTGTTGACAAAGGAATAATTGTTGAGCTTCCCCTGGGATTAGAAGGCTTTGTTCCTGCTTCTCAGATGGTCGAATCTTCAATGGAAAAGATCGCAAAATCTTTAAAAGAAGGTGACGAGCTTAAACTTACAGTAATTGAGTTTGACAGAAAGAATAAAAGAGTTGTTCTTTCGGAAAAAGAGAAAGAGACAAAAAAGAAAAAGGAAGCTGAAGCTAAAGAAAAAGAAGAAGTTGAAAAGTTCCTGAAAGAGCAGGATCAGCCTGCAACTCTCGGTGAAATTGCAGGGCATGACGCTGCTGTCGAAGAACCTGAAAAGAAGACAGAATCAAATGAAGACAAAACTGAAGAGAAAAAAGAAGAAACTGAAGATAAAGCGGAAAAGAGTGAAGAATCCGACGATTCGGAAGAAAAAAAGGATGATGCTCCGGCTGAGAGCTGATTTTTGTCTTACAAAGGGTTTGTAATTAATTACAGGAGCTGTATTTTTAATGCAGCTCCTGTTTGTTAACAGGTGGTTATGAAGAATGTTGCGTTTTATACTCTGGGATGTAAACTGAATCAGGCGGAAACAGCTATTCTGTCAAAGCAATTTTCTGATGCAGGATATGGTATTGTGTCTGTAAATGAAAATCCTGATGTTATAATTATCAATACCTGCACAGTTACTGAGAGGAGTGCTGCAAAAAGCAGAAAAACAGCAAGAAAGCTGGCAAGAGAAAATCCGGATTCAATAATTATTCTGACAGGATGTTATCCGCAGGTCTCATCAGAAGAAGCGAAAAGCATAGCTGGTGTTGATTATATTTTTGGTACAGATGAGAAACTTGAT
>QNDG01000386.1 GCA_003645915.1 Candidatus Zhuqueibacterota bacterium
ATATTACTATCTTCTCATCTCTTATAAATGCGGCAATTTCCGGTCTTCCGTCATTGTCAAAATCTTCAACTGCAATAACATCTATAATCCTGTTATATCCCTTTGACTGTTTAATAATATTGAAAAAACCATCAATCATTTTAATATATCCGTCTCTGGTTCCTGCAACAATTTCATCAATACCGTCTCCTGTGAAGTCCCCTCTTGCAGAACGTTCGTAATGTGAACAACCACTTGATAACATTGCTTTCTTACTCTTGCGGAGAATCTTGCCTGTTAAAGGATCAATAAGATACATAACATCGTGTTCAGGTTTTACATCCCTGTTTAATCCCAGATAAACAACTAACTCTGGTTTTTTATAGCTGTCAAAATACCCGGTTTCAAAATTCACTCTTGTCCAGTACGGGCCAATATTCCTTTTCCATAAAAGGTTCCCTGCACTGTTAAGTACAAAAACATAGGAGCTGTCATCACCTGTACCATTCAAAGACAACCCGTTATTACTGGCATAAGTGCTTATTACTATTTCATCGCCGTTCTTTTTATCAAAATTTATTACTTTTGATTGAACCAAAGTAGAACCAAAGTAGAATTTCCATGCCACTCTTCCCCTTTTTACATCATACGCAATAACTCCTCTTTTACCGTTTTTGTCCCAGCCTGTATTTACTGAAAAAAGCGCCAGTTTTTTACCTTCTGGGGTGTTAAAAAATGACAAAAACCCCATTGACTGATGAAAATCGGACTCTTTTGTATCTTTGGCTTTTGTGTATGTAATGAAATCCTTCATACCCTTCGCTGGTATTTTATCTGTCTTTATTTCTTTTTGTTGAGTAAAAGATACTATGTTTTTAAGAAAACTTCTGTGTACGCTTTTTCCTACGGTCAGCGGTGTAGGTGGAAGTAATTTGTAAAATATCTTATTATTTCTCCTGTAACTTACAAGAAAATTTACACTGTCAAAATTCTCTGCAGGAAATGCACCCACCCAATACTTCCAGTCAAAATCTATCCTGAAACTTTTATAAAATGTTTTAAGTTCCCAGTCCATAACATCAATCTGGCAGCTCTGGTCACCCGGATGAGAAATCAAAATCTCGTCATTACTGTCATTGTTCAAATCAGCGATTTGAGTGATATCAAAATTACGCGTCCACAAGAGATGAAGCCTGTAGTACATTTTACCGCCGTATTTTGCACACGATAAAATAACTGCTAACAAAACTAAATGTACCAGCATTATATAATTTAGATTTCTATTATATTTCATCTTCTTCTCCGGATTGTTTGTCAGAAATATCAGATTTTTTTATTTAAAGTTTATTTGTTTCAGATATAAATCAAAATCAGATGTGTCAGATAGTAATTTTAACTAATAGATATTTAAATGTCAAGGATTACTTTAATAAAATTAAAAAAAATTGAATATAAAAACTATTACGGAGTTAATCCGGCAGTTGCCGGGTTTCATAGGGAGGTGAGGCAAGGACAAGCTGTTAAGTCCCATGAAAGGCTTACGCCTTAATTGCGTATAGAATTTTAAAGGCAGGATGATACTTTAATATCGATCCTGCCTTTATATTACTTGCCTTTCTTTAACAATCAATCATTTCAAAAGCAGCATCTTCCTGACTAAGCATGAGCCACTTGCTTTGATTTTGTAAATATAAACGCCTGATGGTAAATCCGAGCCATTGAAATCAACAGAGTGTTTCCCTGAATCCATCTTTTCCCTGATAAGAGTTTTTACCTTTCTGCCGAGAAGATCATAAACTGCCAGATCAACTTCTGAAGGTTCCGGAAGAGAAAACCTTATTTTTGTCACAGGATTAAAGGGGTTTGGGAAGTTCTGATTGAGACTGAATGATAAAGGAATTTGTTCAGCATATTTCATGCCTGTTTCAGGTGCATTGTAAAATATCTTAATCCCATTTTCTATTCCGGAAATGAGTTTATGATCACTCACTATTAAATCGAAATACAAACTTTTATTATCCTGAAAAACCGTTTTCCCCGTATCAATATCAAATCCCCACAATGTTCTGATTTCGGAATCACTCCCCCATTCAATAACATAAACCAATCCATTAGCAATAACAGGTTCTGTAATCCTTGCAAATTTATGATCCCACAAAAATGCTCCGGTCAGCTTATTCAGTACTGTTAAACGGCTGATGCTGTCTGGGTCCATACTTGTAGTAAAACACAGATGCTCATCATCAATTGAAATATAGGTATAATAATAAGCATACAAATCAATATCTCTGTTGTAATATGTCCATACAGCTTTTCCGTCTGTTTTGCTTAGCGCTGCTACAGAATCCTCAAGATACGTATAAACATAGTTATCATCCACAGCCATTGAATAGCTCACTTTGGCAGGTACTTTCCACTTAACTGCGCCGGAATACTTATTAAAAGCATACAGATAATCAGGGCCAGTACCGTAACTGTAGTTTACTGCATAACTGTTAAGCCTGTCAATAACGGGAGTAAAAACAAAAGGACCCTCACCTGCTTGGTAAAAAGACCACTGAAGCCGGCCGGTATATCTATCAAGACAGAAAATACTGTCTGCAGCTGCATAAAGACGTGAACCATCCAGTATAGGGCTGCTGCCAATGACACTTCCCGAATTTGCTGTCCACTCAAGCATTCCTGTTGATTTTCTATAGGCATATATTCCATCGCCTGCCTGGCCTCCATAATAAACAAGAGAATCTCCGACTGCAGGATAGTTCATCACAGTACCCAACGTGTTAATTATATTTGCATGCCATAACGTACTACCTGTTTCAGCATTCATACTGAACGCCACATTTGTAAGAGGACTATTCTCTCTGTAATATTGCGCAACATCTCCGAATAATATACCGTCCCTGCAGGATAAAGTTGCAAAGGCCCAGTTAGTATCGGCAAAAACAAATGTCTTTGTCGAATCAAAAGGAGGATAAAGTATATCTTCACCTTCTGCCCATGACATACCGCGTGGAGTACGGCCTGCCATTGGCCAGCCTGTTATTGTAATAGTATCCTCTGAAGTTGCAAGATAAATATCACCTAAGGTTTCCACTGCTTCCCACAAAGACCCTTGTGGCCAGCACCCTGTTTTTCCATAGGGATTAGAATAAAAATTACCTG
>QNDG01000387.1 GCA_003645915.1 Candidatus Zhuqueibacterota bacterium
AATTGGAACCTTACAAATCTTTTTATTTCCATCTTTTCACCAAGTCTTCCGGATTCTTCAAGAAGATACTCTTTAACGCTCTTTGAAGGATCTTTAACATAACTCTGCTCTAAAAGCACGTTTTCCTGATAAAATTTGTCTATTTTCCCGTCAACAATTTTATCAACTACATTTTCAGGTTTTCCGCTTTCCAAAGCCTGAGTTTTGAATATCTCTCTTTCTTTTTCTATTTTTTCCTGAGAAACATCCTCTCTTGACACTGCCACAGGATTTGAAGCAGCTATATGCATTGCAATATTTCTGCAGATATTGACAAAATCATCTGTTTTGGCAACAAAATCTGTTTCACAGTTAATCTCAACCAGAACTCCAAGTCTGTTACCAGGATGTATGTAAGAAATTATTGCACCTTCATTTGTCTGTCTTCCTTCACGTTTCTGTGCTGAAGCAATACCCTTTTTCCTAAGGTATTCAACAGCCTTTTCAATATCACCGTCAGTTTCTTTAAGCGCGTTCTTGCAGTCCATCATACCAACGCCTGTCTTTTCCCGTAACTGTTTAACCTGTTCGGCTGTTATTGTCATAAAACTCTCCTCACAACTATATATTCAATTAATATAATAACCTATTTTTCTTCTTCTTTGGCTGGTACTTTATCCTCTTTTTCCTTCTGAGCCCTCTCTTCCTCAACACCTGCCATTGCCTGTGCCTCAATAATTGTATCGGCAATTGTATGAACAATTAAACTGATGGATTTAAAAGCATCGTCATTTACAGGTATCGGATAATCAATAGGATCAGGATCGCAGTTTGTATCAAGCATACCGAAAATAGGAATATTTAATTTATTTGCTTCAGCAACTGCAATTGCCTCTTTCTTTGTATCAACAATAAAAATTCCGCCGGGAAGTTTGTTCATGTCTTTAATACCGCCGATACTTTTCTCTAATTTTTCTTTCTTTCTTTCAATCTGGAGGATCTCTTTTTTGGTCAGCTTTTCATAAGTGCTGTCCGTTGCCATTTTTTCCAGATTTTTTAAATGTTTGATACTCTTTTTAATAGTGGTAAAGTTCGTCAACATGCCGCCGAGCCACCTGTCTGTGACATAAGGCATGTTGCATCTTTCCACTTCAACTCTTACAATATCTTTAGCCTGTTTTTTCGTACCTACAAAAAGTATCTTTTCTCCTCTTGCAACAATCTTTTTTATCTCTTCCATTGCATCTTTGAGACAAATAAGAGTCTTGTTAAGATCGATAATGTAAATACCGTTCCGCTCCATAAAAATATAGGGCTTCATTTTGGGGTTCCATCGCCTTGTTAAATGCCCAAAATGTGCCCCTGACATCAGAAGCTGCTGCAAAGTAATTTCTGCCATTAATTTTCTCCTTTTCCGGGTTAAACCTTACACCTCCCTCATCTTTTCAAAAAACTGCAAAACCTTACGATTTTGCAGCACCCTTTTGAAAATCAGGAGATGTGTGTATTAACTGTTAATTAATAAATTATCGCAAATTTTAAAATACTATCTCTTTGAAAACTGGAATCTCTTACGTGCACCTGGCTGTCCGTACTTTTTCCTCTCTTTTTCTCTCGGGTCTCTTGTGAGAAATCCGTTAGATCTGAGAGTTTTTTTCAGTTCCTCGTCAGCCTGAATCAGCGCTCTGGAAATTCCAAGAACCATTGCACCGGCCTGTCCTGTAAGACCGCCACCTTTTACAAAAGCGCGTATATCAAATTTGTCTTTTGTCTCAGTCACATCAAGAGGTTGATGAATAATCATTTCCAGAGTAGGACGTTTAAAATACTCATTCAGCTCTTTTTTGTTTACAGTAATTTTTCCTGATCCCGGTGTTATCCACACACGGGCGACAGATTCTTTTCTTCTTCCTGTAGCATAAAAACTTGTTTCTTTCATATTCTCCTCAAAGTATCAGGTAGTTCTTCAGGTTTTTGCGCCTGGTGGGGATGTTCTGTACCTGCGTAAACCTTTAATTTTTTCAGCATTTTTCTTCCCAAAGAATTTTTGGGCAGCATTCCCTTAACAGCATGTATTATGACACGCTCCGGATGTTTTTTTAAAACCTTGTCAACATCATCAACTCTTAAACCTCCGGCATATCCGGAATACTGGGTATAAGTTTTCTGATTAATTTTATTTCCTGTCAACTTGACTTTTTCTGCATTCACAATTACGACATGATCACCAAGGTCAATATGCGGTGAAAATTCAGGTCTGTGTTTACCGCGCAAAATATGTGCGACCTGACTGGCAAGTCTTCCGAGAACCTGATCCTGTGCATCTATGACATACCACTTTGTTTCAATGTCTTCTCTTTTCGGTACAACTGTTTTCACTGTACACAACTCCTTCTGTTTGTTTTAAAATAAAGCTTATTAATGTAAAAAATTTCAAGTCTTATGTCAAGATTTTTATTCGGAATAATATAATTTATTTTTATTATATAATCCCACTGCTTTTCCCTTAAGCTTCCATCCGTTAAAAGGAGTGTTCCTTGATTTTGAAAAAAACAGCTCTTTATCAACTGTCCATTCCTTTTCAGGATCAATTATTGATAAATTTGCAGGTTCGCCTTTTTTTATGTTTACCTCTTTCAGTCCGAGAATTTTCCTTGGGTTGATTGAATAGAGCTGTACAAAATCCTCAAATGAAATAATGTTTTTTTGAACCAGGTGTGTTAAAAGTACTCCCACAGCAGTTTCCAGTCCGATAATTCCGAAAGCTGCAGCATTAAACTCCTGATCATTTCTTTCCACTGTATGCGGCGCATGATCAGTAACAATAACATCTATTGTTCCGTCTTTTACCGCTTCAATAAGAGCCAGCCTGTCTTTTTCTGTTCTTAACGGAGGATTCATCTTAAAATTTGGATCAAAACTTTTTACCTCTTCATCTGTTAACAAAAGATAATGAGGGCATGTTTCCGCAGTAACTTTTACGCCCCTTTCTTTTGCCTCTCTTATAAGTCTTATTGATCCTGCTGTTGAAATGTGCGCGAGATGCACAGGCTTTCCAATGTACTCTGCAACTGCAATATCCCTTGCAACAACTATTTCCTCACTAATTGAGGGAATGCCTTTCATACCAAGCTGAGTTGAAACAAATGACTCATTCATTA
>QNDG01000388.1 GCA_003645915.1 Candidatus Zhuqueibacterota bacterium
ATTTTAAATTCGAAATCCGATGAGACAATAGTATCGGAAACAAACAAGGTTATAGCTGGTATTTTAATTCCTTCAGGGGGTGTGCTCCTTCCTGTTCTTGAGATGGGATTTATGTGGGCTAAACGGGAGAAAAAAGAATCCAGTATGCTGCAGGAACTCAACCGTGCAAATCCGGATGTTCCTTTTCGGCCTGCTACCATGTATCATTCAGCAGGTGAACTCTACGGTACCAGGATTATGTATAAGGTTATCAATGAGACAATGTATTTTATTCCTCTGGGAAAAACATCTTTATAAATATGACAGATCGAAAAGAATCAGTTAAAAAATAAAATGTAAGGTTTGGATTATAACAACAGGAGGATGAAAAATGTCAAAGACAAAAAGTTTTGCCGGTATTGCAGGATTAGCTGTACTTGTATTACTCTCCTGCTCTTCGGAAATTATTACGGTAAGAAAAGCTCCACCGCGGAGACAAAAAGCTGTGCCTACTTATGAAACATCTAAGGTCAGGCCTCAGGCTTTCTCACAAACCATTAAAGCTCCGGTTGACAGGGTTGCTGTAATGCTTAATTACGCTCTTTTACTAATGGATATCCGAGCCGAAAAAATTGACAATACAGATCCTGTTACTTTCAGACTTGCACATACACCTCTTTTCTCTGATAACGGAGAAGTGGGGCAGTTTTTCCCATACAAGAAACGGGCAGAAGATGCCCTGTACTGGAATTTTGATCAGGAATCTCTGGAAAGCGGCAGACAAGGAAACCTGACTTTGTATATGAAAAAAGGTGGTTTTTTTGAAGGGGTGAAGAAGGACGGATCGTCAAGTCCGGTTAATTCTGTCTATTTTGAAGGCAATATCACGGTTAAACCTGCAGGTAGAACCAGATCTACTATGACAGGAAAAATTCTTTATTTCGCTTCACAATTTACACCTGATCCATGGGATGGTGATATAAAAGTATATAAATCCACCGGGTATTTGGAAGAAGTTATTTCCAAACAAGTTAATGACATGCTTGCACTTCAAACGCTTAACTTTCCCGGCAGTGCGGAGCAGTTAAAAAGCGAAGCATTAAACTGGATGAAATCCAATGGTCTGGAAGTGGATTACACTCTGGACAACGGGCTGATTACAAAGCGGGTTATGCCACCACGAAAAGGGGATAATGCCATAGGCAATTTTGCCAGACTGCCCCGTAAGCTTATGCCAGCCTGGATCGGATCTTACAGAGCGCTTTTTTTATTTGTTCCGGGTGATCTGGAGAACACTACAAAGGTAAAGACTTATTTTATGTTTTTTGCAATAAACGGGAATAACGGCAGGCGTATGTGGGAAATTTTTCCGTCTAAAGGAGTGCTTGAACAGGATTTTTATACTCACATGCGGGAGGCAACGGCTAAATACCGTTAGTATGTTATTTAACGAACAGATTGTTTAGCCCTTAAAATATTTTTTACTTTCCAGGAGTAACTTATTGTTACTTCAGAAAGTAAAGTACGTTTTCTGATACTAAATACAGAATATAAAATTTGTTAAACCTGGTTTGCCGGGTATTTCATATCAGAAGTATTGAAGATACAAAAAAAGATATGTCGCTTTTATGGTGTTTTTATAATAAGACACAGTTGATTTTACTAAAGTTAATGCAAAATAAAATTTGTAATTTTTCTACTGAATTAATATATTGAACGGTTGTTTTATTATTTCCTGTCTGTATTTAATATGCGGTTTTAATTTCATCCTCTTTATTGTAGTTTTTTAAGCCGGATATTATATCAGGATCAATTTTTCAGGAGGAAACATGGAGTATAAATATTTTAACAATAGTCTTATCCTGGGGGTTTCAATATTTTTAGGTTTATCTGCATTAGGATTTTTAATCGGAAGAAGTGCAATCAAGGTTAAGGAATTTGAACGTACGGTCAGAGTTAAGGGATTATCCGAAAGAGAATACCCTGCTGACATAGTTTTGTGGCCTATTAAATTTACCGAAGCAAGCAATGATTTATCAGCACTTTATGCTTCCTTGGAAGCAAGTACTGATAAGATTGTACGGTTTCTTGTAAAAAACGGAATTGATAAATCCGAGATAACAGTATCTCCTCCTTCAATTACTGATAAACTTGCACAGGAGTACGGAAGTAATCAGGGTGTGAGATTCAGATATACTGCAAATCAGATTGTTACTGTTTATTCAAAAAAGGTTGATCTTGTCCGGAAAACAATAAATAAACTTTCGGATCTGGGGAAACAAGGTATTGCTCTTGCAGGAAGCGATTATGATTACAATGCGTCAATTGAATATATCTTTACAAAACTGAATGAGGTTAAACCGGAGATGATTGAAGAGGCAACAAGAAAGGCAAGAGAAGTTGCTGAAAAGTTTGCAAAGGATTCCAAAAGTCATCTCGGAAAGATTAAAAGAGCAAGCCAGGGACAGTTTACAATATCTCCCCGTGACAGAAATAATCCTCACATTAAAAGAGTGAGAGTTGTGTCAACTATTGAATACTATTTGTCGGATTGAGCGTAATCAGAGATTTTCTTATTTATGAGAAAGATATTTTCAGGATTGAAAAAATAATGCGGAATATCCTATCGTCAAAAGTGTTAATTAGATAGTATGAAAAATTCAGAACCTGATAATAACAGGAAGCAAAATGACCGCAGCGGCAGTAATAATTGCAAAAAAAAGTCGCCAAATAATAAATGCTTTTATTAAAGCAGGAGCAACATCTCCAGCTGATGCAAAATCATTTCAGGAGATGGGCATAACAGATAATCTTATATTTGAAATAAAGAAATTAGAGGGTGTAATTGTCCGGACAGGTCAGGATCGTTTTTATCTTGATATTGACCGTCATAGAAAAGTCAAACGGAATGCGTTGTTAATAGTATTTGCAGTTTTAGTAGTTGTAATGGTTATTTCCTTATATCTCAACGGTGTGAGGATTTAATATATAATTAATGATCTTTATACAGATATTCCCGGAGTTTTAAATTTTTATTCCGGTTGTTCTGAAAACAAAGTAAGGATGCTGATATGAGCGATAAAAAGCTTTTACCCACGTTTCTGCTGGCCTTTTTGTTCGGAGTATTCGGAGTGCACCGATTTTTTGTCGGTAAAATAG
>QNDG01000389.1 GCA_003645915.1 Candidatus Zhuqueibacterota bacterium
AGGCAATACAGTAATAATGAAAACAAAGGAAAACGAATATCTTTACTTTTGTCATTTTAAACAATTTTCAATTAAAGTAAAGCAGGGACAAAGAATAAAACAGGGCGAATTATTAGGCCTTTGCGGTAACTCCGGGCGTTCTTCTGAGCCTCATTTACACTTTCATATTCAAAACACTGAAAACATGGAGATTGCAACCGGAGTGAAATGTTATTTTGAAGAGATTGAAGTAAACGGAAAAGTAAAAAAAGATTATTCACCAATAAAGGGCGAATTAGTTAATAATGTAAAGAGGTGATAAAATGACAAAATTTTTTCACTATATTTCTTATCTGTACGTTCCATTTCTTATACCTGCGATCTATTATACTTTTCACGGGTCTTTATTTCGTCCCGTTAATATAGAAGAGGTTGGTTTGGGTATATTTTTAGCGGGGTTTGCATTTGCTTTCAGCAGTATGAAAGATATTAAAAAAGTATCAGAGGAGGAACGAAAACTTTTTACAAATTCCGCAAAATACAAACGGACAGTAATTTTTTTTGTTTCTACGGGAATTGTTATGATTTTTGTTTGTATAATTTTTATTTCCGTAAAATGGATGGGTGGTGATAAATTACTTGCAGACAAGTTTTACAATTTAGGACTTAACTGTATGCCACTAGTAATAGCAGTTTTTTTTCAACTTAAACAACTTATTGATAAAAAAAGTTATTTTGATTTATTAAATAAATAATGTATGGGGAGAATATCTGGCAGCCTGAACACTTATGAAGTAAAATAATTATAATCAAAAGTCTGATAACTCATTATTTACTGGTTTAAAATTCAGGAAAAATTTCTGCGCGGAAGTATATAAAATCTTTAGTTTCAATGTTTTTTTTGTGTGCCTGCCTGAATCACACTAACATGCGGATGAGCAGTCAGAATTTTCAATTATAAAATAAAAAACAGATTTGCCAGAAAATAATTGCATTGTGAGCAAATTGAAAAATTTACGGAAAGATAAACTCCCGGTATTATTTTTAATGCAGGGGGCCTTAGAATCGGTAAGATTATAAACACCTTGCCGTGGGATTACCGGAACGGTGAGTTGATAAAATCCGCAGGTTTTTATCATAAAGTAAGTATGGAAGTTAGGTTTTCGGAATATTTGCACTTAAATAGTAAAAAAAGTGAAAATTAAGGCACATCTTAACAAAAAAATCTTGAATTTACAAAAAAAAATTATTATGTTAATTCGTTCGGGCCCATAGCTCAGTTGGTCAGAGCGGCGGACTCATAATCCGTTGGTCGGAGGTTCGAGTCCTCCTGGGCCCACAAAAGTTTTAAATGAGGAGTGTTTTAGTGTTCACAATATTTCGGGAGGAGTCCGGCGAACAATTCAAAAAGCAAAGCTTGCTGGAAAACTACTGATTTTTTATGCACCTCAATGGGGTGCATTTTTTACATTCTCACGTTATAGCTATTGACAGGACAGGAGGTATCTTTGCAGCAGATTCTTAAGGATTTGGTCGAGCTTCAATCTCTTGATATAAAACTTGCTGAGATTCAGAGTCTAAGAGGAGATCTGCCTCATCAGGTAAAGGAGCTTGAGAGAGAACTTGCAGTGGCGGAAAAGAAGGTTTCTGATAGTGAAAAAAGGCTTCAGGATTTTCAGGTGGAAAAAAGTAATAATGAAAGAGAAATAAAAGAACTGGAGCAGAAAAAAGATAAGTACCAGAAACAACTTTTCAGTGTTAAATCAAACAGAGAATACGATGCTGTAACAATGGAGATAGAGCAGGTTAATACTTTTATAAGCGACAAAGAGAGCCGTGTCCTGGAAATAATAGATAAACTTGAAGAGTTAACTAAAACCATAGAAGATGAAAAACAGGTATTTGAAAAGCTGAAAGGTCAGTATAAAAGCAAGAAAGATGCTCTTGATAAAAAAATCAAAGAGACAGAAAAAGACGAAGCTTATTTAAATGACCAGATTGATAAAATTCAAAGAAAAATTCCTCCCCGTCATCTTGCTCTTTATAAAAGGATAAAGAATGCAAAGGGAGGTCTTGCTGTTGTCCCTGTAGTAAGAAAATCCTGCGGAGGCTGTTATAAAAATCTTCCCCCTCAAAAGGTTCTTGAAATAAGAAAAATGAATCAGATACATCTTTGTGAGGTATGCGGCAGGATTTTGGTGTGGGATGAAAAAATAAACGAGGAAGTTAAATGAAGCTTTATGCCTATGTTGACGGCTCATGCTTTGGAAATCCCGGAGAGGCAGGTTATGGATTTGTGATACAGGATTCTGAAGGGAACCCTCTTGAAGAACAGGGTGTTTACATTGGCAGAGCAACAAATAATATTGCCGAGTACAGCGCTTTAATCGGCTGTCTCGATGCGCTGATTAAGTATAAACCGGACGAAGTTACTGTTTATTCGGACAGTCAGCTTCTTGTAAATCAGATTAACGGTGATTATGCTGTAAAAAAAGATCACTTAAAGGAACTTTACAGCAAAGTTATGCATAAAATTAACAAGCTTTCAGCACCGGTAAAAATTGTCCATGTATTAAGAGATAAAAATAAAAAGGCCGATTCTTTGGCCAGGAAAGCTGTTCTAAAAAAGGAAAGTATAACAATATAATATAGATTGTCCTGAAGGGCATAACGGGTAATCGCTTGTTCCGTTTACGGGATGAGAGGAAAGTCCGAACTCCGAAGGGCAGGGTGCTCCGTAACGCGGAGACATTCCGAAAATACCGGAACGATGGCCAGTGCCACAGAAAACATACCGTCCGTCAGAGGCCGGACTCGTCCGGCAACTGCCGAACAAGGGTGAAAAGGCGAGGTAAGAGCTCACCGGTCTGATGGTGACATCAGGCGCATGGTAAACCCCACCCGGAGCAAGGCCAAATAGGCAGGAATACTGCTTGTAAAAGCAGTAACGGATCTGCCCGATCCGGTTGACCTGCGGGTAGGCTGCACGATTCTGCCGGCAACGGCAGAACCAGATAAATGATTACCGTCCGTCAGGGGCCGGACACGTCCGTCAAAGGCCGGACACGTCCGTCAAAGGCCGGACACGTCCGTTAAAGGTCGGACTCGTCCGTTAAAGGTCGGACTCGTCCGTTAAAGGTC
>QNDG01000390.1 GCA_003645915.1 Candidatus Zhuqueibacterota bacterium
AAGGCAGGCAGGAAATCTTTTTCTGAAAAAAGAAAAATTTATAAATCCAGTCAGTTTAAACTTGCAAGCAGAGAATTAAATTATGATGAATGGAATGTTACAAATTTAAATAATTATCAGAATAAACTTGCCAAGTATGCCAAGTCAATCTGGAAAATATAAAATTATCATCAAATGTATATGTAATTAAATGCAGGTGCTGTGCTGATGTTGTTTTGTATCTTTAAAAACTTAAAATAAAAGGGGTTAGGGTTAGAGTATAGAAATATTGAATATTCAATGTCTCAGGCTTTATGAGGAAATAGACAAATATCTTCCATATCCGACTAATTATATTTGATTTTAATTGTGTGCATTAATGAATTCAGGTAAACAGTTTATAAAGAACATATTTCCGCTGGTGTGCAGATAAAAAACAGTCATCAGCGCATAAGCAGACAGAAAGATTATGATTCAATTTATTAACACATCATTTTTATACAGCCTGCCGGCATGTTTAATACCTGTTATTATCCATTTTTTTGACAGAAGAAAAAGAAAGCACCTTATGTTCAGCAGTCTTCTTTTTCTGCAGGAAATGAAAACAAGACAACTTAAATTTTTAAGACTTAAAGAGATTCTTCTGCTTATTCTCAGAGTGCTTGCAGTACTGTTTCTGATTCTTGCTTTCAGCCGGCCTGTAATTACAGGTTCTTCAACAAAAGGTAAAAAAGAAACCATAGTGGTTCTTGACAGATCTGCAAGCATGAAAAGAAGTTCTGTTTTTGAAGAAGCAAAAAAAATTGCCACAGAAATCATTCAAAATCCTGAGATTCGTGCAGAACTTATTTTTTCTCCGTCTGAGTATGAAAATATTTTTTCAGGATCAAAAGATGATCTGAAAACAATGATAGACAGATCTGAGCCCTCAATGTCCGGATTTAAGCTGAAAAATATTTTCAGCAGTATTCAAAAACAAGGCGCTCTTTTTAAGAATGTGGTGTTGGTAACTGATAACCAGAGATCAAACTATGAAGGTCCTGACAGCGCAGAAGTTTTCAGAAAAACAGAAGGTAATTTGTTTATTGTAAAAATTCAGGATTCCACATTTAATGCAGGAGTAACAAATGTCAATGTTTTTCAGCCTGCAATAAGCAGCAGGAAGGTTCATCAGGTCAGTGTCACGGTCAGGAATTTTGCTGACAGGCCCTTAAAAAGCGCACTTCTTCGTATAATTATTGACAGCAACCCTGTTGAGCAGAAGCTTGTTTCCCTTCTCCCGAACCAGCAGAAGAAGATAAGTTTCCGGATCAACAATCTGACTCCGGGCTGGCATAAAGGTGAGGCTGTTTTTAAATGTGATAATGTAGAGTTTGATAACAGGAAGTATTTCTCCTTTTTTACACCTCACAGGATTAATGTGTTTATCACAGGAACTTTTGAAAAAGATATCAAGCCAATTATATATGCGTTAAAACAGGAAACAGGTGTCTTTAAAATACGTACTTTTTATAAAGGAGATAACAGGTGGGTTGAAAAACTTGATTCGTGTGCAGTCTTAATTTTATCAAACTATCCTGAGTTTGATTCAGAGCAGAAAAACCGGATAATTAATGCTCTTAACAGGGGACTTGGAATTTTATATTTTCCGGGAGAAAATACGGATTTGAAAAATCTGGGCTTTTCAGGGTTCTGGCCAATGAAAAAGTGGGAAATAAGAGGTGTTATTGATTTCGGGAAAAATAAAAATATGTTGGAACTGAATAGAGCGGATTCAGATCACCCTGTTTTTAAAGATGTATTTAAAAGTAAAGGTAAAATTTCTGTGGGCCCCTTAATTATACGCAGGATGCTGAATATTAAGATAAGTTCAGGGCTGCCTCTTATAAGTGTTAATTACAATATGCCTCTGTTTCTGGAAAGTTCTGCAGGCAGCGGCAGGTTTTTATTCTGTACTACAGGTATTGATGAAAAATGGAGCAGTTTGAAGTTTTCTGCTGTTTTCCCTGTAATGGTTTATAAAAGTGTGCTTTACCTTTCATCTGAAAAATTTGTACAGGGAGAAGATTATTTTACAGATGACAGAACTGTTAAAATTGAATTTAAGGCGGGAGATAATATTAAAATAATTACTCCTTCGGGAAAAGAGATTTTTCCTGATTTAAACGGATCTCAGAATTTTATTAATTTGCTGCTGCCTGGGAATTATTCTGTAATAAAAAACAATGTTACGGAGAAAAATATAAGTGTGAACATAAGGCCAGAAGAATCGGATTTTACTCCTGTAACAATAAAAAAAATGTCGGATGTTTTTCCCATGGGAAAAATTTATATGTTGGATTCAAATAAAGATATTGCAGAACAAATCAAAACAAAAAGTTCAGGGATTTCTTTATGGCGGTATTTTTTACTGTTAAGTCTGCTTGCTTTTCTATCAGAGATGTTTCTGGGAAAAATCGGAAAATAGGAGATAATCAGTATCTATCAGATTGAAAATCAAACAAAAAAAGAAACTGCAATTGCAGTGGGGGTAGTTTTAAAGGGACAGATCAGGCAGGGAGAAGAGGAAAGCTTAGAAGAACTGTCCTTTCTTGCGGAAACAGCAGGTGCGGATGTCAGGTTCAAATTTATACAGAATCTGCAGAAACCGGATCCAGCAACCTTTATAGGAAAAGGCAAAGTGCTGGAAATAAAGGAAACAGCAGATAATGAAGATGTGGATTTTATCCTTTTTGATACTGATCTTACTCCTGCACAGGTTAAAAATTTAGAGCAGATTTTCGGCAGAAAGATTATTGACAGAAGCGGAATAATTCTGGATATTTTTGCAAAAAGAGCGAGAACAAAAGAAGCGCGGCTTCAGGTTGAGCTGGCACAGCTTAATTACTATCTGCCGAGACTTACAAAAGCATGGACACATCTTTCACGCCAGGGAGGGGGAATCGGCACAAGAGGGCCCGGTGAAACTCAGTTAGAAGTTGACCGGAGAGCAGTACGGCGGAGAATAGCAAGTCTGGAAAAGAAGCTTTCTGCAATTGAGACCCAGCATATTGTAAGAAGAAAATCAAGAGAAAATATTTTTAAGATTGCACTGGTGGGTTATACAAATGCAGGAAAGTCAAGTCTTTTAAATGCC
>QNDG01000391.1 GCA_003645915.1 Candidatus Zhuqueibacterota bacterium
AATTGTTGTTACAGGATTGAATGGATTTGGATAGTTCTGTCTCAAATCATATTTATAAAGATTATTGGTATTATCGTTAGCAGAATTATTGCCGGAATAATAGAACATGCAAATATCATCCACATACCAGCCGTCTCTTACTTCAGAATCATCAGTCTTAAACTTAAAGCGCAGCAGTATTTTATCTCCTCCAAATTCAGATAAATTTATTATTTCTTTGACCCAATCTTTTTGTTTTCCATCATAAACCAATTCGTTTGGTTGGAAAGGCCCTAATCCCTTTTTTGAGAATCTCCCGCCTACTGCGTTCCAGCTGATTCCATTATCTGTTGAAATAAGAACCTGACCATAATCCCATCCACTTTCTATTTCGTATTTTGTTTGAAAAGATAAATATGGTCCGGGGATATTTGTACAATCGATTTGTTCTGTAGTAGTAAGTGTAAGTTCTGAATTAGTGAAGTAGCTCCCATATTTACTGTCAGTAAATGAACTTGGAGAACTGTAGTGATCATATTTAGTTGGCTCCCATTTCTGCCATATATTTGATTGAGATATCCACCGGATACCCAGGCTGTCAGCAGTGTCTTCAAAAAGCATCGTGGGTATTCCCAAGATAAAAGAAATATTTTCTGAGTACATAGGAGTTCCGTTATGGTATGTTGTTAATAAACACTTAAATTCCTCACATAGAGGAGCATTGTTAGATATATTAAACTCAAAAGCGTCTTGAAATAAAGTCGTGGCTTGTGATTCTAACTTATTAATTTCAACTTTATCTTTTGTTATTTCTATGTAATTGCTCATTGATGTAAGTTCTGCTGTTACATTTTTTATTTCTGACAATCCTTTATTTTTAAAAGTAGTAGAAATTTTTCCACTCTCCCCTGGTAAGTAATATTCTTTATCAAATTTATTTTCAATTGAGGTTATAAAACCTCCTGCAACCCATGTCAAATAAAGATTTGGGAAAAGATTTTCTTCTACAAGGGGAAAAATTCTGGATTCTGGTGGCCATGATCCATCGGAGCCT
Source organism: Candidatus Zhuqueibacterota bacterium (assembly GCA_003645915.1). Classification (GTDB taxonomy): domain Bacteria; phylum Zhuqueibacterota; class QNDG01; order QNDG01; family QNDG01; genus QNDG01. The sequence continues at coordinate 1,034 of QNDG01000391.1, forward strand.
CTGCCGACTTCAACGGTTACTGAAAAAATTTTATTTTTCTCTGATTGCTCTCCGTACATCCAATCATCAGCACCGCCGTTAACAGAATATATGATTTCGTCGTAAATACCCCAGGTATATTTATTATATTGAGTCATGTCTGCTCCATATTCCCTGTAAAGTATAGAATCAGGGACCTCTTCCGCTGTATATCCCCAAGGTAAAATTACCAAATTACCTAATGTATGATAATTCAATGCTGTTTTGAAATTATGCTGTTTAATAAAGTTCCTTACATTATTTGTTTCCGGTTCAGAAAAAGGAGCGGTTCCACGATAAATATCAGAACTTGGTATTGGACTTGATGCTATATCATCATGCCCCCATTTGTATCCATAGTTTCTATTTAAATCAACTCCATAAGTTCCATCGGAGTTTAAGTGTCTGTTTTTTCTCCATATTCCGCCACCTGATGGGTGGTTTCTTCTGTTATATTCATAACCATCAACATTGAATACAGGTAAAAAATAAATCTGACGATTATTAACTAAGTATGTTACTTCTGGATCTGATCCGTAATTTTCGAGCAGGTAATACATATAGTACATCAAAGCCATCATTGCTGCAGGTTCACGTGAATGTATTAGCGAATTATAGAATACCTCCGGCTCTTCTTCGTTAATATTAGGGTTGTCGGAAATTTTCACTACATACATTTCTCTGCCTTCATAAGTCTGTCCAATCGAAAATTTCTCGGTCATTATATTTGGATATTTTGCGTACATTGTATCAAGATTATCTAAAATTTCCTGCCATGTATAAAATCCTCCCATAGAGCCGTAGTCAAAGCCCGTAATATTTCTTGTGGTCTTAATTCTAAGAAGAGTTTGTTCTTTTTCGCTCTTGCTTAATTTAGATTGTTTTTTATAATATTCTTCCCAGTTTTCAATCAAAACATCATAGCGAAAACCTTTTGATTTCAGCACCTCAAATTGAGAATCGTCTGTAAATGCTATTACATATTTATCTTTCTTGATAGAGTAATATTCTATATCTATACCGCTTTTTAGAATATTAGCTAATTCGTTGTTATTTATAAAATATACTTTGACTTTTTTTATATTTTGAGCTGATAGTAATCCGGTTAAGACTAATAATATTAAGAGTATTTTAAATTTCATGATTTACCTGCAGATTTTGAAATGGCTAAAAAGTCCATCCAATTAATTCTTAAAATGTTATTTGTTGAGAAACCAGTTTTTTCTAAGTTTCGTTTCAGCCTCTAAGATTATTGAGTTATTCGGTTATATTTAATAACCAAAGTGTTTCAAACAAAATACACTCCGACCTTTTCCTGATTTCCAAATTTCCTGTGATGGTAAAGTATACACAATGACTTCTTCATTTATTGGAAATTTTGTATTTAGTATAGGATTTCCATTTTGCGTAACAGATCCGATTAAATCTGGAACAGAGGCAATTATTTCTCCGTTCAGTTTTGCAAGCATAATCTCGTTTTTATATTCGAGTATTAAATCTCCGTCAGTTCCTTTAATTTTTACCTTTCCATAAGTAAACCCGTCTTTTATCTCGGAATTCTCCTCCACAGGTCTACCTTGGAAGATTATCTTACCTCCTGCTAAATTAATTGCTTCATCAATTTTCTTTTGCTGAAGCAGAGATCCGACTTTTATACTAAGTGTGAGTGTGTTTTTCTGCATGTAAGGAGCCGCTTTTTTTATCGGTAATGGAAAGTTAGCAACTCCAATATCATAATCATAACAAAGAGTAACCAATTCTCTGAAGACATCATCCAATCGTTTGTAGTCATTGATGTTTTCAATATAATATTTTTCACCAAAAGGAGTATAAACAGCTGCAGGTGTAGGAGGTATGTCACCTACATAGTATCCTGTTTGATACATTTCCGGAGCGGATCTTCCTGTAAGGTCAGCATCCAGCACAGGCAGTTCTAATTTGTCCGCTAAATACAATGTTACTGCAGTATTATGCCCTCCAAGTTCGATAGGTACAATGATGTCAATCTTTTCCGGGAAGTTTTTTTGTAAAATATCAAATGCTGATAGTATTAAATCCGAGT
>QNDG01000392.1 GCA_003645915.1 Candidatus Zhuqueibacterota bacterium
AGATATCCCGTGGGACTCGGAGCAAATCTTACACGAATTTTTGATTTTATCATTTTTAAATCCGTATTAAAATAGTATTATTACTTTATCTTTAAAAAATACGCCACGCAATCAGGGCATACAAAAACATGCAGCCGTAAATCAGTGCGGCAAATAAAGATACTGCTCTTGAAATTCCGTTTTTGTGCTGCTGTTTTTTAATTATTAAGAACGAGAGGATCAAACCGCCCGCAGGTAAAAGTACTGCAAACAGGCTTATTACAGGTGATAAAAAATTCAGAGCAGATTTATCCAATACAGCGGAATGATTCATCAGCATAGTCGCTGTTTTCACACCATTCGGATCGGAAAATACAAATTTCCAGTACGGGATGCGCGACGTGGTTTTAAGCAGCGCTTTTAAAAGATGCATACTCGCAGTTATTGGTAAAACAGCAAGAGCAAGCTGAGTAAAGGACGCATTCCACGTTTCTCTTGCAGCGGTCTTTTTAACAGCTGCAAGAACCGTATAAAAGATAAGAGGAATAACTACAAACAGCACCAAAGCTTTAACTGTACCTGCAGTTTTCCCTGTAATATTAAGTGATTGGTTGATCCAATTGGGCACAGCCACAACAATTTTCTTGCTTACCTTCCATTCTGACAAAACTTCGTACACCACAAAACCGCTGACCATCATAAAAAAACCTGTCTCCGCCCATGTCAGGTTTATCTTTTTAAACAGATCCGCAGCAATCCTGCGCTTTTTAACTGCAATATTATCCTTTGTGCACGACTTAAAGCACTGGCCGCATAAAATACAGGTTCTGTTATCACTTATATTTGCGGGATACAGCCCGGAAGTGCATGAGCGTCCTGTAAACTTATAATGATTGGCTTCACTGATACAATCCTTTGTTTTACAGTTTTTACATAAGTCAGGATCAATTACCCGCAGCTGCTTAGATGACATTAATGAATAAAGCCCGAGCAAATGCCCTACAGGGCAGATGTGCGTACAGAAAGTCCGCTTTTCATAGATCAATCCTGAAATAACAGCTACGGCAAAAAGCATAATCATGTACAACGCCATGTATTCCGGTATGCGGTGAATTGCAAATGTATGTATTCCGATAACCAGTATTATCGCATAAAACAAGGTAATTACCCAGCCAGAGCGCAAAATCTTTCCGGGTTTTCTTTTAGCACCGATTTTCCCGAAAAATGAAGTAATAAGTTCCATGGGACATATAGTGCACCAGAATCTTCCGAATAACACTGCAGTAACAATTATTAAGGGCCACCAGTAAGACCATACAATCAGATTTGACAGATTTGTATTTCTTAATATTTTTGCAAAAGCGGGGTCATTTGTAAAAACCCCGATTGCTCCGTAAATAAGCAGTACAAATACAACAAGGGTGAAAAATTGAATCGCAGGAATAAAATATCTGTTTTTAAAAATTTTATTTATCATTTTCCTGTTCTCCGTATTAATTCAATTAATTTCAGGGAAAAGAATATTGTTTTGTCTTTATTTACAGAGTGTATGGTTTTTAAATATTTTATTGGGTTTTACACATTAATTAACTTTTAAAATATATCATAAATTTATTAAAGTCAACAGTATAAATATTTTCTGCTCTGAAAAAAATAACTCATTAAACTTTTACACTTCTGCAGATAATGAATCAATATGCTGGTTATTTTTTATTAAATAAAATAAAAAACCCGCATCTGCTCTTAAATAAGAACATCAGCGGGTCAAAAGCGGAGAGGGTGGGATTCGAACCCACGGTAGAGGTTTGTGCCCCTACAACCGCTTAGCAGGCGGCTGCCTTCAGCCGACTCGGCCACCTCTCCTGATGAACCTGAATTTTTATCTGCCCCGAACAACGATGTCTTGCGGAGGGCGGGAGACTCGAACTCCCAAGGGCGCAAACCCGGCGGTTTTCAAGACCGCTGCCTTACCAATTAGGACTAGCCCTCCATCACTGCCCTCAAACAGGTCTAAATATACAAAAAGTTAAAAAAGAAATCAACTTTTTTCTTTACTGCACTTATTCGGGAGCATGCAGGGTTGACCCGGATATTTTAAATTATTTAATTTGAAAAAGTTATACGGGATAAATTGAAAATGATCTTGCGGTTTTTCTTAAAAATCATGATAATATGTTTAATTCTTCTTCTCACATACGGAAGCTGTCTGGGAAAATTCCGCCTGTTACACATATCCCCTGTTATCTATTTATCAATTTCCCCGGCTGTTATTTATTTTTTAATATTTGTGTTTTCAAATTTTCTTTTTTATATTTTTTATGGAGATCTTATGAAATTTAAAAAAACCAAATATTTTGAATATAGAATGAAAAGGCCTGACAGACAACCTATTAAAGAAGAATGGATAGAACTGGTAATTAATAACCCGATAAAGACAGAAACTCAATCTGACGGTCGTATAAGAAAATGGGCTGAAATACCTGAAACAGGTAAATATCTCAGGGTTATACTCTTAAATGACGGATTAACAGTACATAATGCCTTTTTTGATCGTTCATTCAAAAAGGAGAAAAAAAGTGAAAGTTAAATATTTTTCCGATACTGATACAGCACTACTTGAATTTAATGACAATGAAATCTCAGAAACAATTGAATTATCAGAAAACATACTAATTGATTTGGATGAAAACGGTAATTTAGTAAGTATGACAATAGAACATGCAAAAATCAATACCGGATTACCGGAATTTTCTGTCCAGAAAATAAATTCACAAGTTGCATAACCTCCCAAATATAACAAACCGCTGACTCCACCTGAATCTTAAATTAGTTCCAAAAAGGTGAGTTTTAAACTTTACTCTACAAATATCCCACACCTGACGGTGTCTTGCGGACTCATACTGAAATTTTCTACAGGGAATCCGGAAGCGAAGCTTCCTTCATTATTTCCGCCCAAGTACAGAGGCTGCGTGAAAAAGACGTTTTATTCAGGAAACCACTATTATTATTGCCTGTTTTTATTGGAATTATCATCCATAGACAAAGTTTATCCTGAGCTTGCCGAAGGGCTCGGGATGAAGCATTCTTACGTTTTCACACAACCTCTTATACAGGATTATAAATAAAATTAG
>QNDG01000393.1 GCA_003645915.1 Candidatus Zhuqueibacterota bacterium
ATGGGTGGAGGTCCCGGATACATAATGAAACCCACATTCGGATATCTGCTGGCTTTTCCGGTTGCAGCATGGATGGCAGGTTATGTTTCAGAAAGATCATCAAAAAAGAACGGATATTTCATAGGGAATTTATATGCGGCAATAATTATATTTTTTATTGGTTCGGTTTATTTCTACATTCTTTCAAATTACTTTCTGGATATGTCAATTTCCGTTAAAACCGTTCTGATTTCAGGTGTAGTTATATTTATTCCGGGCGAGATATTGAAAATTATTTCTGCAGCAATGCTTGCGAAAAAATTAAATAAAGTTCTAGGAAGTCAGTTACTGTGAAACTGAGGATTATTATATTTCTTGTTTTTCTGTTTGCAGGTTCAGTATGTTCTGTATCTGCTCAGAATAAGACCCTTAAACAGATTGAGGCACAGATAAAAAGACTGGAAAGAGAGCTTAAAAGTAAAGAGAGCAGTGAAAAATCCCTTTTAACAAAGATTGAAAATTTAAACAGGGAAATAGGATTAAGAAAATCTTTGATAAACAAACTGAAAAGCGAATTAAAATCAAACCGGAAGCAAATCGCGGATACAGAAAAGAAGTTGTCAAAAACAACTGAAGAGTATACACGCCTTAAGAAGATTGTAAGAAACAGAATAATTTCAATGTATAAACGTGGAAGATGGTCGGACTGGGAAATATTTCTCTCTTTCTCATCCTTTAACAAAGCTTTGGTATGGCTGAAATATCAGCAGAGAATAGCTGAAAATGACAACAGAAATTTAAGACTGATCAGAGAAAAATCAGAGATAATAAGCAGGCAGACTAAGAAATTAAACAGAGACCTTGCAAGAAAAAAAGAGCTTTTAAACAAACAGGAAGCAGAAGCCCGCAAGCTGGAACAGAAACAGCAAGAGAGAAAAAAACTTCTGGCTCAGACAAGGAAAGACAAGAAATTGTTAATTAAAAGGCTGGCACAGAAAAAGGCTTCTTATAAAGATATTCTCAAGAGAATAAAATCCGAAGAAGCAAAACGTAAAACTACATCCGTTACTATTGCGAGTACAGGATTCGGAAGAAAAAAGGGCAGGCTGCCGTGGCCGGTTTACGGAAAAGTAGTATCAAAATACGGAAGAAATCTTCAGCCGGTTTTAAAAACTTACATTGAGAACATCGGAATTGATATAAAGGGGCGGCCCGGATCAACAGTCAAAGCTGTTAACAGAGGAGTTGTAAAATGGGTAACATGGCAGAGGGGTATGGAAAATATTGTGCTCCTGTATCACGGAGAAGGATTTTACACGGTTTACGGTCATCTTGAAACAGTACTTGTATCCAACGGCGAGACGGTAAATGCAGGTGATATAATAGGGACAATCGGAGACAGCGGGAATCTTGAGGGACCCATGCTTCATTTTGAAGTGTGGAAAGGTGAAAAGCATTATAATCCTGAATTATGGTTGATAAAAAGATGAAAAAAATTACTGTTTACGGACAAGAAAAGGCAAAGGAAATTCTGCAGTCCGCATTTAAAACAGGCAGACTTGCCCATGCGTATCTTTTTCTGGGGCCTGAGGGCTCAGGCAAAGATGCTGCTGCGATTTCCACAGCTCTTATGGTAAACTGTGAAAACCGTGTTTTCGGAGGATGCGGGGAGTGCAGGACCTGCCAGGCAATACTTTCACACGAGGCTCCGGATTTTTCTTTTATTCATCCTGAGCCTAAAAAAAACAAATCAATGAAAGAAGAAGTTTACAGAGATGTAATAAGAGAGAGGCTTTTAAAAAAATTGTCTGATCCTTATTCTGCAGTTAAGTTCACTCCGGAAATAACAGGATCGCCTTTAATTTCTGTGGATCAGATCCGGGAATTGAAAAAAGGGGCGCATTTCAAGGTCGCAGGAGACGGGATGCGTGTGTTTGTTATTTCTCATGCAGATCAGATGAATGCAAATGCATCAAACAGTCTGCTTAAGCTGCTGGAAGAACCGCCTCCTCAAACCATTCTTATTCTTACAAGCATCCAGGAGGGAGCTCTTCTCGAAACAGTTGTGTCAAGATGTCAGGTAATACGGTTTTCTCCCTTGACAGAAAAAGAGGTAACAGACGCACTCATGTCAGAGAGAGGGATAAGTGAGAAAGATGCAAAAATCCTGGCTGCAATGGCAGAAGGGAGTATTACAAGAGGGCTTGAGCTTCTGGAAACTGAGTTTACTGAAAAAAGAGAAGCTGCTCTTGAATTTTTAGATATCAGTATAAATGGTTTATTTGAGAAAATAGGAACAACAGAAACAGGCGTAAGAATGTTAAAAGACAGGGAATTTGTAAAAGAGGTTTTCAGGTTTTTAATAATATGGTTAAGAGATGTAATGTTTGTTAAAAAAGGAATTGCAGAAAAGGCTGCAAATTCGGATATGATGGAAAAACTTACAGAAACCGCAGAAAAGTTTTCCGAAACTGCTGTTGAAAATGCGGTTGATCATCTTTACCAAACTATTGATTATATTGGGAAAAATGTGTATCTTCCTCTTGCTGTTTATAAAGTCAGCTCAGATATAAATTTGAGCATTAAACAATAAGGCGGATTATGGCAAAAATACTTGAAATAGAATTTAAAGGCGGACGTAAAGAATTTTATGCAAATCCTCAGGACTTCCCTTTTGTTACAGGAGATCTGGTTGTTGTGGAGGTGGAAAAAGGAGAGGACATAGGAAGTGTTGTTAATATGGGCAGTCTTGTTGACCAGAGAGCCGGAGATCAGGAGCTGCGAAGAATAATTCGCAAACCGGGGCCCAAAGATATGGAAATGTTTGAGGAAAATCTTGATCTTGAACAGGATGCTTTTGTTGACTGCAGAAAGAGGATTGAAGAACACGGACTTCCCATGAAACTGGTTGATGTTGAATATCAGTTGGACAGGAAAAAAATAACTTTTTATTTTACTGCTGATAACAGGGTGGATTTCAGGGCTCTTGTCAGAGACCTTGCAAGCAGGTACAGGGCAAGAATCGAACTAAGGCAGATAGGTGTAAGGGATGAGGCCAAACGTATCGGAGGCATAGGTGTATGCGGCAGGCCCTTGTGCTGCTCAATTTTTTTACGGAGTTTTGAA
>QNDG01000394.1 GCA_003645915.1 Candidatus Zhuqueibacterota bacterium
CATTTTTTATTTCCGGGATATTTATTATAAAGATCTCTGCACTCTTTTTCAGCTCTTTCAATGTCCCCCTGTTTCATGTGGAGATCTGCGAGATTAAGGTGAGCTTCGAAGTTTTCGGGATCTCTGGTTATTACGTCTTTGTATATAAGTTCAATTTCTCCATATCTTCCCATATCGAATAGCAGATCTTTTATTCTGTCAAAAGCAAGATGAGCCTTCTGAGGATTCTTTTTTGTGAAATTTATATATACTTCCAGAGCTTCCGAATATCTGTTTTCTCTTTGAAGAGAGTCACCCCAGTAAAGGTATGCAGGAATACATTTTTTATTAAGTTTTATTGCTTCTCTGAATCTTATTCTACCCTCTTTCTCAAGTCCCTTTTTTATAGCATCCAAGCCTGCTTCAATTTTATACAGGGCCAGGATATTGGAGTCTTTCTGTTTTTTCCATTTATTAAGGCTCTGGCGCTGAAAATAAGCTTTATCCCAGCTTTTGTTCTCTTCATACAAAGTCAGCAGAAGTTCCTGATACTGCGTATTTTTCCTGTCCTGTTTGACAAGTTTTTCTGCCATTTCAACTGCCTGGGAAATAAGGCCGGCATTTTTATAGTCTCTTATGAGCGCTATTAAAATTTCCTGTGTCTGTGATTTTGTAAGATTGCTTCTGACAAGCAGGTTTCGGTGTATTTTGATAGCCTTTTGGGGATTCCCCTTTTCTCTGATAATATTTCCAAGCAGAATATATGCCATTACGTTTTCAGTATCTTCCTTTACTGCTTTTTTAAGCAGTTCAAGTGCACTGTCTCTGTCACCTTCAATAAAGCAGTGAAGAGCTTCTGTGTACGGAGCAGAAGATTTCCTTTTTTTCCTGATAAGTACCAAGATAGATATAAATACAAGAATTAATATAAACGCAGTAATTATATAATAAGCTGTTGTCATGATTCCTCGTCTCCCTGATCATTTGAGGCAAGCTCAACATTATCAGAAGTATCTTCAGGCAATTCCTCATCAATATTAATATTTCTAAGTTTGTTAAGTTCATCCTGAATTTTACTGTTATGTTTTTCAAGTTTATATATTGTATTTTTCAGTTTTAAGATATTAAACATAGATACAAATACCCACGTTAATACTCCGCCTGCAAAAAAGATATACAGAATAAAGTAAAGAGGAAGATTAGGTGTTGTCCAGTTTAAAATATGAACACTGACTGTTTGTTCCTGATTCTGTAAAGCAAAACCGAGAATAAGCAAAATGATTATTGCTGTAAAAATCCATCTTAATACCCACATATAAACCTCCTGAAATTTAAACTGCGGCTTTTTTAAAATTACTGATCGGAACACCGCGCAGAGTCATTCCCTTAAGTTCTGTTATTTTAACAGTAACCAATTCTCCTGCAATGTAATTATCCTTTGGAAAAACAACGGGAAAATTCCATTCTGTGTTTCCTATCCATTCAGCTTCCGAATGCTTACTTGTAGTTTCCGGAATTACATCAATATATGATCCGATAAAAGTTTCTCTTTTTTCAAGAGAAATCTGTCTTTGAAGTTTAATTATAGAATCAAGTCTCTCCATGATTATTTTTTCCGGTATCTGGTTTTTCATTTTTGCAGCAGCTGTGCCTGTTCTTGGGGAAAATCTGTATGTAAATGCGTCATCAAACCGGATTTCTTTCATTGCATTGTATGTTTCTTTGAAGTCTTCCTGGGTCTCTCCCGGGAATCCGACAATAATATCTGTGGATAAACTCAAGTCAGGCATAAGAGTTCTTGCTTTTTCAATAATTCCAAGGTAGTGCTCCAGAGTGTACCCTCTGTTCATTGATTTTAATATTTTATCTGATCCGGCCTGAAGTGGCAGGTGCAGATGTGAACAGATTTTTTTGTTTTCAGCCATCAAATGAAGAAGGCTGTCGGAAATATCCTTTGGATGACTTGTAAGAAATCGAATTCTTAATATACCTTCGACCTTTGAGGCTTTGTAGAGTATTGATGTGAAATCTGTTTTTCCATCATTGTAAGAATTTACATTCTGTCCCAAAAGCGTAACGTCCTTAATTCCTTTATCAGCCATTGATTTCAGCTCGTCAATGATTTCATGTGCAGGTCTGCTTCTTTCCCTTCCTCTTGTATAGGGAACAATACAATATGTACAGAAATTGTTGCAGCCACGCATAATTGCAAGCCATCCTGTTACACCTTTAGCTCTGACTGGTTCAATACCAGAGTAGTTTTCACCGGAATTTAAAAGGATGCTGATACTTGATGTATGGTTTATATCTGAAATCATCTGCGGCAGATTTCTGTATGTGTCAGGCCCCGCAACAAAATCCACAAACGAATTCTGTTTTAAAATCTGTTTTCCGGAAACCTGTGCAACGCATCCCAGAACACCGATTTTACGGCCATTTCTCTGCTTTTTCCACTGCTTCAAAACAGTAATTCTTCCCATTACCCTTTTTTCAGCATGCTCTCTTACAGCGCACGTATTAAGAAGTACAATATCTGCACTGTCCAGTGATTCGGCTTTAGAATAACCTGCATCAATAAGTATGGATGTTACCAGCTCACTGTCATACAGGTTCATCTGGCAGCCGTAAGTCTCTATAAAAAAGCTGTTATGCAAAGATATTTTATCCTTACTATTCATATACGTATGAATTTATAAGATAAATGGTATAAAAGCAATCTTTTTTTAAATTGCTATTTTTTTAAAATTTTACTTGACAATTTAAAATAAAATGATTTACTTATGGTGTCCCTAAAATTCCCTTGAAATTCTTAGGATTCCCATATGGGCCCAGTTATTAGGATATAGGAGTCATAAGTGCTCTGTTTTACCGGAAAATTTCCTTATGGTGTTGACTCTAAGCGCAGAGTTAATATGCCTGCCAGCGCTATAAATGAACTTATAAGAGAGCATAAAGACTCCTCCTTATCAAGTGATAACAATTCTGACAATAATAAAGATAATAAAAATAACAATAAAAATGAATTAAAAGAATCGGATTTTATTTTTCATATTACCCGCGGTCCAAATGACTGTCTTTTTGTGTATCCCCGTGAAGTCTTCGTAAAAAAAGCATCTCGTCTTA
>QNDG01000395.1 GCA_003645915.1 Candidatus Zhuqueibacterota bacterium
AACTATAATGATCAGAATCGGGATGAGTCCCGATTTTCTTTAAGAAAACTATAATGATCAGAATCGGGATGAGTCCCGATTTTCTTTAAGAAAACTATAATGATCAGAATCGGGATCGCCCGGAAATACGACGGAGGAACTAATGGCCTTTCACACTCAGTAACTGTTTTATAAATCTCTGCAAAAAATCTCTTGAATAAACATCTTCGTCTATAATCTCATCATTCCACACAATAACGTCAAAATCTATTTGCCTGGGCCCGAATTTGTTTTCTGTCCGGATTCTGCCCATATCTTTTTCAAATTTCTTTAATAATTTTTCAACTGTTTCCAAATCATAATCCGTATATACAAGAACAGCCCCGTTTAAAAAATCCGGCTGATTTGTTAAACCCACTGGTTTTGTTCTTATAAACTCTGTTATTTTTGTAACAGTAAAATCAGATGAAAGTAAAGACAGGGCATACTTGACATTTTTTTCAGGCTCAATATTTGATCCTATACTTATCACTGCAGAATTCATTACTCTTTCCTGCTTGAAAAACACTCTACTGATACCGAATCTGCAAATCTGAGAGCATTGGGCTTGTCAATTTCAACTCTTGCAGAGAGGATCCTTTTATCCTCCATGACTTTTAAAAGGACAAAAGAAGCAAGCTTTTCCAAAAGTTCAAAATGGGAATTTTCCACAGCAGTTAACACTTTCTTCTTAACTTCCATGTAATTTACAGTATCATCTATAGAGTCGGAATCTACGGCACTGTCAACCGGAATTTCTATCTCAATATTTATCAGCACTTCCTGCGGATAATCTTTCTCCCATTCATGAATTCCGATAATTGTACGTGCCCGCAGGTTTTTAATTCTTATTTTCATAATCATGATCCCAAATGTTCTCCTCCGTCAATATAAATAATCTCTCCCGTTACAAAACTGTTTTCTATTAAAAACTCTACTGCTTTTGTAATATAGTCAGTATTGCCTGTCATTTTTAAGGGGATATTCTCTTTCATACGTTCAAATCCTTCTGCATCCGAATCAGCAGACGGTAAAATTAATCCCGGACAAATCCCGTTTACTCTGACTTGCGGCCCTAAATCTCTGGCTGCCATTAATGTTAAGTCTGCAAGACTCTTTTTGGTTAAAGAGTACATAAAATACGGAGTGTGGTTCCTTGATATTTTCGTGTCAAGGATATTGATTATATGAAACTGCTGGTTACTTTTTTTTGCATTTTGTGAAAATTTCTGCATAAGTATAAAAGGAGTATAATAATTAATATTGAACATTTTTAAAAACATATCATCGTCAGTATCTAAAAAATGCGCTCTTTTAAAAATTGATGCATTATTTATCAAAAGAGAGCAATCCGGATATTTTAAAATAACTTTTTCCGCAAGATTATTGACCTGTCTTACGTCACTGAGATCCGCTTTAAAAAGCGAGCATTCCACACCAAAGGTTTCTATCTCTTGTAAAGTTTTCTCTGCATCTCTTTCAGACCTGTTATAGTGAAGTGCTATATTCCATCCTTTTTGTGCAAGAAAAAGCGCGATACTTCTGCCTATTCGCTTTGCTCCGCCTGTAATAAAAGCTGAATTTCCCACAAAACTCCTCCTTGTTTTTATTCTATACAGGAGCCTTAATCTGCTATGGAATTTATAACATTAACCACATCAAGCAGACTCCCGGAATAATCCGGTTTCGGGACATTGCCTTTTAAGTGAGAATGATAATTCTGGAGAAAAAATTCATTGTTGTATTTCTTACCGTCAAAAGTTAAAAAAGTCTTCATCCCTGCAGTTTTTGCAGACATATCCTGAATTTCATCATTGCCAACCATAAGACAGTGTTCAGGAGCAGTATCTATTTCATCACAGATATGTTCAAAAAACTTAACATCCGGCTTGCAGTATCTCATGTTTGAGATATGTGATACAAATGCAAAATTGCAATCCTTAAACCCTGCCCATTCTGCACGCATAAGCTGAACATTCTCAGGCCAGAGAGGATTTGAAGCAAGCACGATTTTAAGGTTTTTTCTTTTTATCTCGGAAAAAAGCTCTCCTGCTCCGGGTGCAGGCTCAACAACTGATTTAAAAGATTCGAACTTTGTGTCATAATAATTCTCAAACCTTCCCCATATTTCCGAATAAGACCAGTCTTTCCCCTGAGAAAAAATCCGCAGAAAATATTCATCATTAGGAATTTCCCCGTTATTCATAGCAACCTGTTTCGTTGCATTCATTATTCTCATAAAAAATTCTTCCTGTTCAAGTATATCGGAAAATTCCTTAAACACTGAGGGTAAATATCCTTCCATAAATTTATGCTCATTAAAAAGGATTAATGTGTTATCTATATCAAACAGTACAGCCTTTATCATAAAAATATCTCCGTTTTATGTTCTCGGGTAAAAAGCATATCCCTTTTTCTTATTGCAAATACTATATGCTATTATTGATGCGGACACTGCAAACATCCCGATTATTGTAATCAGATTCGGATTCTCATCAGGCAGAATTATCCAGCTTAACACTGCTCCGAAAACCGGAATAACAAATTTCCATAAATTAAGCTCCGAAACCTTTACTCCCTGCCTTTGTAAAAGGTTAAACCATATGGAAAACCCTGCAGCTGACACTGTGCTCAGCCAGAACAGAGAAATCCAGAACTTCGCAGGCAGTCCTTTAAACAAGGGGACACCTTCAAATAAAAAGGATACTGCAAGCAGTGTGCAGCCTCCGATAAAAATCTGAACAGCGTTCATAACAAAAGGGTTTATCCTTTTTTTGCTTTTTGCAACAACAATATTTCCCGCTGCACCGGAGATTGAGGATAGAAGCAAAAGAGCCACTCCGAGGTAACGGCCGGAAAACCCGTACGCGCCCTTTGTTCCGAAAGTAATAATAACAACACCTGTAAGACCTGTTAAAATAAATAAAAATTTTTTTAATGTTAAAGGGTCATCTTTAATCGTAAAATGAGCCATAACAGCAGAAATTAACGGTGAAGCGCCTATAATCACTGCTGCTGACGACCCTGTAACCATGGTCATTCCTCTGTAAAAAAGAGTATAAACCATAACTATCTGA
>QNDG01000396.1 GCA_003645915.1 Candidatus Zhuqueibacterota bacterium
ATCCCAACCTAACATATTAATATCCTTATTATTGAAAAGATTTCTGACTTCCATTCTTAATTCAGAATGGAAACCAAGCAGATCAAATCCTTTTGATACAGTCAAATTAGTACGGTAATGTGGGTACCACCTTTTGTTATTCGGTTCAGTTGATGTATCATCCGGACCGTGATAAGTGTATTGAGGACCATTCCGGTATTCAAAGTAAATATTAACACCAAATTCACTCAATGGTTTAAAGCCAAAAACAGATGGTCCAAAATTCTTCGGGAAACTCAGATCAGCAATACCCTTAAACTTATTGTTGGCGTTCCATGATTTCCTGCTCTGGCCATATCCGTATGGTGCATCAATGCCAGTGCCCAACTCGTACATACTACTATATCCTACAACACCTCCTGTGCTATAAGAAAGATCATAGCTAAAATTGAAGTTAAGGGGAAAGTTAAAACGAGTATTTAGCTCTGTTTCCAATCCACGGACATCAGCATAAGCGCAATTTGATATCATCATTGCAACATTGTACTGATTAACAGCATTATAAAGAGTTGTCCATGTGTTTTCATCACCCCAGCGGGGATCATTCACATTACCTTCACGCATAATAGTTTGTCTGCTGGCATCTTTGTAGTAACCTGTGATGTCAAGCCTTAACAGGTTTGCAATATTTTGATCAACACCAATTTCATACTGAATTGTGCGTTCATATCCCATCTTAGGATTACCGTAATAACCCTGCCATTGATCCATATAAGTCACTACATTAGGATTGTACGGATCATATATAAGGTTTGGGTCTTCAGTGAAATTAATATATGGGAAACCCAACATTTTGTGCCAGGAAGGACGCTGATAAAAATGGCCATACACAAAATGCAACACCGTATTTTCACTTATGGGGTGCGATATACCAAGACGTGGTGAAACAGCAAACTGAGTTTTTGTACTTTCTCTTTCAGGAACACCTGGGAAGCCGGGCTTTATATTACCTGGTGTTGTCTCCTCATAAGCCAGAGGATCGAACATGTTTTTAGGAGCATCCCTGTTTTGGTTAAAATAGTCTACTCTAATACCGGCGTTTACAATCAAACCCGAAAATTCCATCTTATCCTGGGTATAAAAACTCCCTTCATAAGGTTTGCCTTGATAAACATTCATTAGATTCCAGCGCTCTCCGCCTTCATACGCAGACATTTGGTGATCATAGGACAGATCATATGATTTGAATTCAAAACCGGCTTTCACTTGATTATGATCATCAATCTGACTTGTTACAGAACCGTGTCCTGAATACACCTTACTTGTGAACATGTCTGTCCAATGTTTATATCCCTTAAGTAAAAACAGCCAGTCAGAATCAGCCACATCATCATCAAAAGACCATTTCTCAGGATCGATTATTCCATCACGATCAGTCTTGTCCATGTTGTCATTAAGGTAACTGAAAGTCAATTTGTAGAATGTTTGCGGATTGAGTACATGTGTCATTTCCAGTGCAACATTATTAATCCTTCTCTTTTCCGGAAAGCTGACCCAGCCACCAATCAAATCATATTTACTCCAATTATCAAAACTGGTTACTTCAGGCAATCCATTCCAGGCCATCTCCTGTGAATTCTCTATCGAGTAAAAATTAGAGCCGCTACTCGAACTATTTGTATACCCGCCATAAATTCCACTTAATTTCAACTTGATCTTAGATGATAACTTGTAAGTAATGTTTCCCTGAAAATTAAATTCAGGATTATAGGGGGTTGCCTGCGGGAACACATTGACGCCTCTCTTATACCGTCCAGAGATAAGGAAGCCTATCCTGTCAGTCAATGAACCATACAGGGTCATCTCTGTCTCTAATTCAGGCCTTTTTGTATAATCAGCCTGGTCCGGATTGGCAGTATGTTGATCCTGCCAGTTTTTTAGAAGAGTATTCGGATCAGAACCATAGAACTCACTGGTTTCATCCTGAGTTAATGCAGTCCAGTAATCAATATCATAATGAGTCCATTCATAATTATCATGGCTGTACATATTCCGACCCCAGTGGTATTTCCCTGCAGGACGCATTCGGTTTACCCATGTTCCATGAATACCGCCCACACCCTCCTTTGTCACAATGTTCACAATACCAGACTGGGCATCCCCATACTCGGCATTGTAACCGCCTGTAAGAATTGAGACCTCTTGAATAGCAGAAGTGTTTACACCTGTATAATTATCAGACAGAAGACCGCTGTTCAGGCTAACATTATCTAACATATACTTCGTTTCTACAGCTGTACCACCACGTACATGCCCGGCATATACACCTGTTTGAGTATTCATTATTTCAGACATTGATCGGACCCAGGTTTTGTCAATATCTTTTTGACGCACTACATGCTCAGTGGCAGTCAAATTCGGATCTACAACAGGCCTCTTAGCTACAACAACCACACTCTCGCCGGCAATTGTTTCAGTTTTCAAAGAAAAATTCACTCTGGTTGTTCTATCAACTATTACCATTACACCAGTCTTTGTTACTGCCTGATATCCCATGTATAAGGCTTTTACTGAGTACATACCAGGTGAGAGATTCAATATAACATAATTCCCTTTCTCATTAGATGTCGCCCCAAAATTAGTGCCGACAACAATAATATTTGCCCCAATGAGTGGTTTTCCAGTATTCGAATCAATGACTCTTCCGGCAATTTTTCCCTTTGTCCCGGCAAACAATCCAGACACAATAAAAGATAAGCATAAAACAAAAAGAAAAATCAATTTTACTTCATTCCCATCTTTTTTCTTCATTTGACCTTCCTCCTCTTAATGAAATTAACCTAACTACGTTACTACTATACGTTTTTAACACCTCCTTTTAATAGATTATTATACCACCCTCTTAACTCTGCATTTTTTATATATCTTATCAATTTATTAAATAATACTAATTGTTTTATTTCAAAAATATTTCAGTTTTTGTGAAAATTCGCCAAAATAAATAAGCCGCGTCCAAAATAGGATTTAAAAATATCAGGGAATGTGATAAAGAAGAACAAATCTGGAATAAAACAATTGGATATATATATATTTAATAAATGACTTGATTTTCTTA
>QNDG01000397.1 GCA_003645915.1 Candidatus Zhuqueibacterota bacterium
AATCCGTGAATTTGGATGCATATTTATCCATTAAGCCGATTGATAGAGATAGAAAGGGCTTATGTTCCGCATTTACATCAAAAGGAACTTTATGCACAAGAAAAAAATTACCTAACTCAAACCTATGCAAATTACATCGGAATAAAAAAAATAAACTCGAAAAATATCAAAGGTGGCTAAAAGTTTTTGATGTTAATATCAGGATGATTATTTATTTAAAATAAAATTCTATGAAATTTTTTTTATTATCATAGATTATAAATTTTTATGACTGATGAAAATTTTAATGATAGTTTTGAAGTAACATTTCACGGACGTGGAGGTCAAGGTGCAATTACAGCAGCCCTCTTACTTTGTGAAATTGCTTATGAAGATGGATTTAAGGATGTTCTTTCCATTCCAAAGATCGGTGCAGAAAGACGTGGTGCTCCAATCAAAGCTTTTAGTAAACTTTCAAGGGGAAAATTAATAAAGAACTATGGAGCAACCGAAGATGCGGATATTACTATAATTTTTGATCCAACATTGCTACCGTTGCCTGGCGTAGCAGAAGGAATAAAACATGGAACGGTATTAATTAATACTGACTCAGAGGTTGATCTTTCTCAATTTCCGAAGGGATGTAAAGTATATACGACTCCAGTAACGAATATCGCTCTTAAATTAAATTTATTGGCATCTGGTTATCCGATTTTAAATGTTCCTTTGCTTGGAGCCTTAACTAAGATTAAATACAAGGATGAAAAAGGAGAGAGAACTTTAGGTTTGAATTTAGAAACCGTAAAAAAAATTGCAGAAAAGAAATTCGGATCTAAAGGTATTTTAAACTATGAAGCAGCAGTAAAAGCTGCAGAACAATTAAAGGAGTTGCAATAAAATGACCGATGAAAAGAAAAACTGGGAGATTTTAAGAATGTCTCGAGATGAGCGTCCAGAAGTTCAATCTTGGGAAAATTATTGGGATCTACCGTACGGTCCTGTTTCGCTTCCTATAAAAGGTAGCGCAGGAAAAACTGGAAATTGGAGAACATTTAGACCTGTTGTTGATAATGATAAGTGTATTAAATGCTATTTTTGTTATATGTACTGTCCCGAAGGTACAATCTCTGTAAATGACGAAACAGGTTTTGTTGAAATTGATTATGATTATTGCAAGGGATGTGCAATTTGTGCAAATAATTGCCCAAAGAAATGTATAGAAATGGTAAAGGAGACAAAATAGGAGAAAGGTGAAAAAAATGACAGAACCAAAATTTATGGAAGGTCCATTAAAAGGAAATTTTGCATCAGCCTATGCGGCAATGGATGCAAACATTGATGTATGTACTGCATATCCAATAACACCGCAAACAACTGTTGTAGAAAAACTCAGCGAACTTGTTGGTGAAAAGGAATTCATTGAGAGAGGTCAGAATGTAGAATTCGTTAGAATGGAATCTGAACATAGCGTAGGAGCAGGATTGGTGGGTGCAAGTTTTGCAGGGGCTCGAGCATTTACAGCTACTGCAGGACAAGGATTATTATATATGACTGAAATGGTTCATTGGATGACAGGAGCAAGATTACCCGTGGTTGTATCGATTCAAACTCGCGGTATTACAGGTCCGGGATGGAATATCTGGGCAGATTATGGAGATATTTTAAGTTTGCGCGATAGCGGAATCATGATTCAGTTTATCGCTTCACATCAGGAAATATACGATACTATTGTTCAATCCTTCAATATAAGCGAACATCCAGATGTTATGTTACCACTCTTTCCTGCATATGGAGGATTTGTACTAAGTCATACTGCAAAACCGGTAAAGAGAATTCCTTGGGAAGAACTTCAAAAATTTGTTCGGCCGAAATCAAAAGAATGGCCGCACGTTTGGGTTGATGGAGATCGTCCAATCATGAGCAATGCTTTGATTATGCCCCAAAGTTTCTATTCCGAATTTAGAATTAAAATTCATGAAGCACAATTAAAAGCCAAAGCGGTAATTAAAAATACTATGGCCGATTTTAAAAAGCATTTTGGTAGAGGATACGGAAATGGATTAGTGGTCCCATATAAATGCGATGATGCGGAAGTTCTTTTACTGGGATACGGTGGAATTGCACTTCAAGCAGAAGATGCAGTTGATAAAGCGCGAGAACTGGGATATAAAGCAGGTGCCTTAAGACTAAGAACATATAGACCATTTCCATAGGTACCAAACCAAATCTTGCCCTTGTAGTTCACAATTGTTCGAAGTACAGAGGCGAATTCTGACTTACTGTGAGTAACAAGAGATGGACCAGAGGGAATAAAGGGCTTTGCACCAGTAACAGATGTGTTTAAAAGGGACAAAATGGTAAGGAAGGTGGTGACAGAGAATAAAAATCTCATTATGGCTCCTTAAGCTTTCACTTTAAAACTTGTTTATATCTATCAGATACAGCCCTTGTTCACTAGCTACAGCAACAACACTCCCGGCATGAATAAGTGAATTCAGGTTGTTTCCAGGAGGTTTAATGAGCTGTCCCCATTTTCTGTTGGTGAATCTTGCAATTCCCCGAAGACTTCCAGCAACAACTTCCGAACCATTGACAGATATTTTATCTGCTACAAGTTTATTCAGTACATTAAATCTTCGACCGGAAAAAGCAACAACACCGTCTCCAGTCCCAGACCACAAACGTCCATTTAACATTGCCAGGGAGAGTATATTCTCTGATGGCAGACCATCGGTTGTCGAATAAATTGTCCATTGCCCCTGAGATAACTGGCACAGCCCAAGTCGAGTGCCAACCCAGATTACATCGCCATCAACAACAATTGATGAGATGTTTTTGTCAGGAAGAGTGTCTGAAGCAGGGTCATAGCGCAGGGTTGTTCCATTCAGAGTATAAATACCGTTTGCAGTACCTAAAAATAGATCTGTCTTATCATTAAATGTACTGTCTGCCAGAACATGTATATCTTCTGCGACTGTTCCAAGTCTCTTATATGAAAACCCTGTAAAAATGTATAAGTCACGCTTATTCACAACAATATAAAGCCGACCGGAAGCTGAGTACAACAAATGGGTAACAGGTCCATTTAAGGTTCGGGCAAGTGTAGCCACTCC
>QNDG01000398.1 GCA_003645915.1 Candidatus Zhuqueibacterota bacterium
AAAGAGGAAAATTACCTTTTTAAAAATCCTTCATAATTTAAAATTCCACAATTATAAATTCAAGAAAAGAATAAAGCCGTATCTTTTATACAGGTAAAATTCGATAAACACCGGTTTGTTCTAAGAAAAAAATAATTCTCTCAATTATGTTCTAAAAAAACCTGTTAACAAAACTGTTGCAATGTTTTAAAACGGAATAAAATGTACTCAATAAAATTTGACAATTTTTACTTTTGCAATTAAGTATATGTAAGCAGTTTTATTTTAGAAGATGAATTTAATTGTGATTTAACTTTTAATACACTGGAAAATTTAAACCCTGTCTTGTATCTTTCACCGCAGGGCTTACTTTAAGTAAAGCAATAAAGCCGCAGATTCTTTTACATAACGTTTAGGAATGTAATCTGATCCTGCGAAGCAGGTTAAGATACGTTCCCGAGTTGGACGAAACTGACTGCCCGAACATCATAAATTAAATATTAATGGAGTTTATATCACAGCAGATTTTTTGCAACAATTTTTTATAAAGGAAAAGAAAATTTTTAAATAAACAAAACAGAATTTTTTTGAACTAAATTATAAAAATTCTTTTAAAATAACTTGAAAAATTAAAATAATAAAATTTTATATAAGAAAATAATGAAAATACTATATATTTCTTCTTGCTCAATATATTTTTTAAATTTAAAAGAATTAACATAATGATATATTTTACACCTCCCAGGTAATATTTATCATAACGGTGGTGACATATCCTGTTCAAAAATCAAAGATTCATATCTTTTTTCAGGAATATATTCTTTCAAAATAAGTGTACCTTTTTTACATGCCGGACATAAGTGAATATTTTTACCAGTAACCTTAAGATAAATATCAGACCACTCAAGTTTAACTTCTTTATCTTTATAGATAATCTTGAAAAAGTTACGGCATTCTTCAATTGCTTTCTTTTTATTTCTATGGGAAAGTAACCCATAGTATCTGATTCTTACAAATCTGCGTGGAACAACATGTATCATAAAATATCGCATAAAAGATAAAGCTTGCATCTCCATATTCTTTTCTTTATTGTTATCTTTATAATCTCTATATTTAAAAGTAACAATATCATTCTTCAAAGAAATAATCCGGTGATTGCTTATGGCAATACGATGAGTATATCGTGCCAGATATTCAATGACACTGTCATTGTTTTTAAAACTTTCTTTGAGATAGATAACCCATTCTTTTTTAAATAATGTGTCAATGAGATTTTGAAATGTGATGCTGTTTAGATATGGAGTTCCATTTAAATATAATTTATTAGTCCGATATAATTCTTTGAGCCCTTTTAAAAAAAGACTACGGAATCTTATTTTTAAAACCTGCACTGGAAATAAAAAATTATGTGAAGATTGTATCCATTTATTTTTAGTTTCAGAATATCCTCCTCCCGGCACAACACAGTGTAGATGAGGATGAAAATTAAGTTTCTGTCCCCATGTATGCAGAATAGAAAAGAAACCAATCTTTGCTCCAAGATATTTTTTTTCTTCTCCTATTGAGAGAAGAGTCTCTCTGCACTTCTGGAAAAATAAATTATAGATAATTTTTTGATTTTTTATAACTATTGAATTAAGTTTATCAGGGAGAGTAAAAACTACATGAAAATAAGTAAAAGGAAGTATCTCTTTTTTTCTAGCCATAATCCACTGTTCTTTTTTCATAAACTGGCATTGAGGACAGTGACGATTTCTGCAAGAATTGTAAAGTACTACTTTATGTCCGCAATGATCACATTCTTCAATCCTTCCTCCAAGAGCTTCAGTCCTGCATATTTCAATTGCCCGCATGACTTTCTTTTCATGAAGAGATAGGTTTGGATAAAGTATTCTGTATTCATGACCATATTTACGGAAAATATCATTAACAGTTATTGAAGAGCTCATTATTGGATCTCTCTGCGAAAACATCAAGAGGGCTACGGGCAATAATTTTTTCTTCCGTGATATGTAAATATATCAATGTTGTTCTTAGATGTCTATGACCAAGGAATTTCTGCAATTGAAATATACCACTCCCGGTTTCAAGCATATGCGTTGCAAATGAATGGCGAAGAGTATGGATTCCTCCAGGTTTCGTAATCCCAGATTTTTTCTTTGCCTTATGATAGGCATGTTGTGCTGCTCTTATCGATAGATGAGTCTCTGGTTTTCTTCCAGGGAAGAGCCAGACATCAGGATGATATGACTTCCAGTATTTTTCTAAATATTTAAGACACACTGAAGATAATATTGCATATCTATCTTTCCATCCTTTACCCTGTCTTATTTTAATTCGCATTGATTTTCTGCAAATATCACTGACCTCAAGATTGACCAGTTCACTCACGCGAAGTCCCGATGAATATGCAAGGATCAGCATGGTTCTATGTTTGAGATTATCAGAAGCATTGATTATTCGAAATACTTCATCTGCAGTAAAAAAATTTGGAAGACGTTTTGCTTTTTTAGGGCAGGGAATATTTTCAACTTCAATTGGTCTGGACATTGTTTGTGAAAAGAAATAACGAATTGAATTTCTTGCCTGTTTTAAAGTTGACTCTGATAATTTTCTATCCTTAATAAGATAGAAAAGATAATCCTTAATATGTTCTTTTGTTATACTTTTCAGTGGCTCTTTACAGTATTTAAAAAAATGCATGAGACTTCGATAATACGTTTTTTGTGTTCTCTTGCTGTAGCCTTTTAAGGCAAGATCTCTCTGGTATCTATCTAAAAATTGTTGTTCAATCATGATGTAACCTCCAATTTATATTTTTGGAGATTATATCATATCTTTGTTATTTTGGAAAGTCTTTTGAGGTTTTTTTGACCGTGGGAAAGTCACCGCCACAGGCGGTTTTGTTCAACGTACCAGGGTATTCGAAGTTGCCCCGACAATAAAATTTACCACACTATTAAATTCAGTCAAGCAATATTTTAAGATTAAAGACTAATTGGCAATTTTGTATACCCTGAGTTGTGCGTAGTGGCAACAAACACGGTCAATTTTTTTCTGCTGAAGCCCATGGACGGGCGTAAGTAGAGAATTTATTTAATTAGTTCAA
>QNDG01000399.1 GCA_003645915.1 Candidatus Zhuqueibacterota bacterium
CTGTTGAGAAATTGTTCTGTTAAAAATATGAGGCTCATTCAGTCCTCTTAATTTTGAAACAAACAGGTTAATAAATATACCCAGCGTTGTAACTTTTACCCCTCCTCCGCATGAGCCCGGTGCTGCTCCTACAAACATTAAAAACATTATTATAAACAGTGCACCGTTTGTTAGAGAGCCGATATCCAAAGTATTAAATCCTGCTGTTCTTGCAGTAACCGACTTGAAAACCGCTGCCAGAACTCTCGTGCTCGGGAGCATTTTTGTCAATGAATGGCTGTCTTCAACCCAGTAAATAAATACTGCTCCCGTAATTATTAAAAACAACGATGTTGTAATTACTATTTTGGAATGAAAAGATATTATGTGTTTCCATTTCCCCGGATTGCTGTGAAGCATTCTCTTTAACTCAAGAAGAACTATAAAGCCAACCCCGCCAAGCACAATGAGAGACATAATAATACCGTTTATCCACGAATCAGACTGATACCTGATAAGACTGTCAGAATAAAGACTGAATCCTGCATTACAAAACGCAGATACCGAGTGATATATTCCGTGATATACCGCTTTTTTAACAGGATAGTAATTAAGCAGTCTTGTTGTCAGAACAGCAGCGCCTATACCTTCAACAGTAAATACAAGCGCAATTATTTTTACAATTAATCTTCCAATGTTCTGAACAGGTGTATGAGTCAGCGTGGAATCTATAATTTCTTTATCTCTTAAAGATAACCTTTTCCCAAGAATATAGATAAAAAAAGTAGAAAAAGTCATTATACCAAGACCGCCAAACTGAATTAAAACAAGCACCACAATCTGTCCGAATATTGTAAAATCTTTACCAATATCAACAACTGTAAGGCCCGTCACACATGTAGCTGACACTGCTGTAAATAAAGCATCTATAACACTAAGCCTGTGATGATCATTAACTGCACCTGGCATTAACAGCAGCACAGTACCTGTTATAATTATCAGCAGAAAACTGATAACTATCATTTGGGTAGGTCTTACTATCTGAAAAAATCTATTTTTCCTTGGTTTCTTTACCACTTTCTTCCTCAGGCAGAATCACTTTAACCCGTTTTATCCTCTGCTTATCAATTTTCTCCACAATAAACTCAACATTATCCCACTCAACTTTTTCGTTTTCAACAGGGATATGACCCAGCTGGTCAAAAATAAATCCCCCGAGACTTTCATAACCCTCATCATCAGGTATGTTAAGTCCGGTCTTTTCATTCATATCTTCTATATCAATTTTACCCTCAACAATCCACGTCCTTTGATCTTTCTTCTGTATCAGGGGTTTTTCCATATCGTATTCATCCCGAATCTCACCTACTATCTCCTCAATAATATCTTCCATTGTTACGAGTCCTGCAGTTCCGCCGTATTCATCAACAACCACAGCCATGTGCATTCTTTCTTTCTGGAACTCTTTTAACAGCTCGTCAATTCTCTTGCTTTCGGGAATAAAATAAGCTTTATGAAGAAGAGACTCTATTTTGGGAACACTCTTACTGTCCATAATAAAGGGAAGCAGATCCTTAACATACAAAAGCCCTTTGATATTATCTATATTTTCCTGAAATACGGGAATTCTCGAATGTCCGTACTTTTTAATTAAAGATATCACTTTTTTGTAAGGGGTATTAATATCAATACATATCATATCCGGCCTGGGAATCATAACCTCTTTGGCAGTAGTTTCACGGAATTCAAAAATCGAATGGATCATTTCACGTTCTGCATAATCAAGAGTCCCTTTTTCTGCTCCTACATCAATAAGCGCCTTTAGTTCCTCCTCATTCATAAAAGGCATTTCTTTTTTTATGTTAAGCATTTTCAAAAAGACATTAGCTATTTTTTCAATAAGCCAGGTAACCGGTGTACCTAATTTTACAAGGCCTGTTACAGGAAGAGAAACATTCTCTGCAAAATGTAAGGGATTTTTTACTGCAAATATCTTCGGTGATACTTCACTGAAAATCAAAAGTATTAAAGTTACAACACCTATTTCAATAATAATTTTATATGTATTGCCAGCTTCATGAATTCTGAAAAATTTGGCTGTAAAAATTGCAGCTGTTGTTGCTGCTCCTACATTAACAATTGTATTGCCAGCAAGAAGGGTCATTAATAATCTGCGCTGTCTGCCCATCAGCCACAAAACACGCTTTTTCTTATAGGATTTATTTTTATCATTTTCCATTTCCTTTAATTCGCTGTCATCAATTGAAAAAAAAGCTGATTCGGAACCGGAAAAAAATGCCGACAACCCTACAAGTACAATAAAAACAGTAAATAACAGCCAAAAGTCACTGCCCAAAATTATATGTCCTCCTTTTAAAAATTATACTTATCTGTCTTGATAGAGAAAAATAGTTATCCTGATATAAAAATCAAGTTAAATAATTTTATATTTACAAATTAATCAATCAGTAACCGTAGATTTAAGATAATAATTTTCTTTTTTAGTCATAACTTTTTTTAATTCTTTGCCAGAATCTTCATAACCACATAAATGCAGTGCGCCGTGAATTACAAGCCTCATAAGTTCATCATGCAAAGTGGAATTAAAATCGGAGAATTGCAACAGTGCCTGATCCACACTTATATATATTTCTCCTGTTACTTCGTCAGGCTCATCTTCATCATACGAAAATGCTATTACATCAGTGGGCCGATCCTTATTAAAAAATTGTTTATTTAATTCAACTATCTTTTCATTATCGCAAAAAATTACATTGATATTTCCTTTTACAGGTTTGTTTTCATTATTAACAACAGTTTTTACAGCAGTTTTTACATTATCGATTTTTAAATCAAAATGCCCCTTAACTGTTTCCATTATAAAAACATCAATTTTCACTTACTTTTGCCCCCTTCTGTTTATCGGAACTGTTGGGGTATTCAACTCTCGTGTGATAAATCCCTGCAAGTATTTTTACAAAAGCTTCTTTGATCTTTTCCAGGTCCCTTAATGTTAAAGGAGATTCGTCAAGTTCTCCGTCACTGAACTTCTGGTCAACAATTTTATTAACAAGCCCCTTTAATCTGGAATGTGACGGGTCTTTTA
>QNDG01000400.1 GCA_003645915.1 Candidatus Zhuqueibacterota bacterium
CATTACGGTCTGCAGGGAACTCCTTCAACTCAGTATCAGTTCGGTTTAACTGAAGATCCCGGAGTCCCTCTTTCTGAAAATGTTACACAAAGAAGTTCGACACAGAAGAACAGAACAATAACAATAAGAAGCGGTTTCAAAATTATTAAAAACATTGCCACAACGCTGAACTATAATTATTCAACCACAGAAAGCAGATCAACCCAGATTACCGGAAATATATCATACTCTGCTCTTACTCTCGGCGATGAGCTATTACCGTTTCCTTCGTGGACGATCAGAGTAACAGGATTTGAACGGTTTCCGCTTGTCAAGAAATTGTTCAGATCTATTGTTATTACACACGCTTTTAACGGTAAAAAGGCAGAAGTATGGAAAGATTCCAAAGCGACTCCTACTCAGAACACTATTTCAAAAGATTTCAGACCCTTTATCGGGGCAAATTTCGTTTTTAAAAACGGTATTACTGCCTCATTTAATTACAACAAAACAGAATCATTGCAGGAAAAAATGCTTGTAAGCTCAGGCATCACAAGAAACACCTCTTCTCTGATCAATTTTAATGCAAGATACAGCCTTAAAAAAGGTATTAAACTTCCGTTTTTCAAAAAGAGGTTTAACAATAATATTGATATGTCAATAATTTTTACAAGAAGCATTAACATAACAGCAAGAAAACAACCGGGTAAAACAAATTTTACAGATATATCAAACACTCTTAACTGGTCATTTAAACCTACTATTACGTATTCATTTACAAAGACAGTTAACGGCGGGATTCACTTTGAGCTTGGTAAAAGAAAGGATATAAGAGTTGGTACTACTGATATAAAGGGTTTTGGTATTAATGCTACAATATTACTCGGGGGATAAAAGTTAAATCCGATTGATTGTTAAATAATATAAAGGGAGAGTATTTTGCGTATTGCAGTTATTTCTGATGTGCATCTCGGAAATCCCAAATCTTACATGGCCCACAGGGATCAGAACAGCGGGGAAATTGTACCGGGGAAATACTTTAATGATTTTATCAGTGCAATTAAAAATAAATTTAACAACAAATCTTTAGATTACCTTGTGCTTCTTGGTGATGTTTTAGATTTTTCAGTAACAAGTTACATAGAAGCGTATGATATAGGAAAATTCTTTTTTCAGAAACTGCGTGACGAAAAATTAACTGACGAAATTATTTACATACCAGGAAACCACGATTTTGACATATGGGATACTGTTCAGTATCAGCTTAATATTACCAACAGAGTAATAAGGGGTAAATCGCCAAAGGAGTTCCGTATGTCAGTACCTGTAATATTTGACGACAGAAAACCAAAATCCTTCTGGAAACTGACTCTGCCAAAGGTCAGAATTCACAAGCAAAAAGGAACCCCCAAATATGCAGGACTTTTTCTTGATTACCTGACTTCTCCTCCCACACCGTTTAACTTTGGTTTTCCGAATCTCTATCTTGTAAATGATTCGGAAACAATTATAATGACTCACGGAAACTACATGGATATGTACTGGTCTTTTCTCAGCAGATGGGGTATGAAAGTATTCAGGGGGGATCTTAAAATAAAAAAACACGACATGCTTGATATGAGCGAACTGGTTGCAATGAATCTTCCCATTTGCGAACTTGAATCAGCTGCTGTAGGCCAATCAGGGCCTTTAACTGAAATAATCCAGAAAATCCAGTCTGAACTTACAGAAAGAAAATTTGACAGTGTCAACAAATACTCCGAAAGGCTGAAAAAAGAACTTGCTGCAATGTGGAAAGGTGTTACAGGAAGAACTAACAGGATATATTTTAATCTTCTTATAAAAAAAATGATTAAAGCCTTAAGTACTGTAAATCTTGCGAGATACAATGAGGAATTTCTTACAAATCCGGTTGTAAGGCAAAGGTTTATGGATTACTACCATTCAACTCTGTATGAAATTGAAGAGCTGAAAAAACACGATGATATAGAAATACCTCAGCCTGTAGGAATGATTTTCGGACATACTCACCAGCCAATTCCGTGGGCATCTGTTGATGCACCGGAGATTAATGTTCCGGAATTGCCTTCAGGGCAGAAGTTTAAAATCTACAATACCGGCGGATGGCTGCCCAAAACAGATAATGACGGAGAAGAGTTCTTTTTTGGCGCAGAGATCTTTTTTTACGATTCAAAGGAAGGTTTCTCTTCAACAGGAATCGGATACACAAAATAGAGCTCTGTATTTTAATTCCATGAACCAGCACTTTTTAATGATATACACATTTGGTCATTCAAATATTTTCAGAAAAATCTGCATCGTTTTGAAAAGGACCAGATATCTTTTTTTTAAACTTGAATTCGCAACTTATCAGAAACAACTTACATTAGAAAACAGTGGGATATAAAATCAGTTTTTATTTTCTTCTTTTCAGAATTTTCAAATTGCAGACAACAGTTTTTTACCTATTTTTTTATTATCTGTTCGCAGCTTGGGGGTTTTTTTGATTATTAACAAACTAATTTGTCACAGACATCATATAAACTGCAAAAGATGCCAGCCAGTGTTCGCCTTCATAATTCCCGCTTGCAACGTTGGACAGAGCATCTTTTGCATGCCTTTTTGCAGCTTCTAAAAGAATGTTTCGTCTTTTATCATTTGCAGGCAATGAAAGAGCTATGCCTTTTAAGCACCATGCTCTGCTTAAATTTAAACCGTCAAGATGCACAATTTTCGGGTCGCTTCTGTCACCAACAACTGCAGGATAAAAAAGGCTTTTTGGTTTTTCCTTTTCTATTCCGGGAAGAAATTTATAAAGCCATTCGGAAAAATTTTTTTCCGGCAGAATTCTTCTTAAAAGGTCAGCTTCAATCAGACATGGTGAAAAGAAATCTTCTCCGCCGGGCTCCCACTTGCCTGGGCAGTTTATATCATTTTTATAATAATCAAGGCTCCTTTTTATAATCATTTCTTCAAGTTTTTTATTTTTTGCAGCTCTTGCATAATCCAGCCCGAACTCAAGAGCAAAAGCAGTATTTGGATGCACACCTGTTCGTATCGGATAAGTCTGCTTAGGCAGAAAATCCATATACCTTTTTACAA
>QNDG01000401.1 GCA_003645915.1 Candidatus Zhuqueibacterota bacterium
GCATCATATCACCCGCAACACCTGTTGAACACGCAACAACTGCTGCCACAGCCAATGTTGCAGCTACGCCTGCATTACCTTTAAGCCCGATAACAACCATAAGTATTGCAGCCATAAGCAGAGTAGTTAAGGCAAGACCGGAAATAGGATTGGATGATGATCCGATAATTCCTACAAGGTATCCTGCAACTGCTGCGAACAGGAACCCTGCAAAAGCCATCACAATAGCAGAAGTGACTGCTCCTCCCCAACCCGGATTAATGGGACTTTTAATTACCTGCTGAAAAATTATCACCATTGCAAGTACAAGCACAAAAATTGCAACCAGTACGATTCCGAACGGAGCATCTTTTTCAATTCTTGATACTTCGGAATCACTTTTGCCCATTTCTTTAATGTCCTTAAAACCGCGTGACAATCCGTTTGCAAGATTTTTACGCATTGAGAAAAGTGTATAAAAAGATCCTACAAGCATTCCGCCTACTGCTATAGGTTTAACAGTTGCATTATAAGCGGATTTTGCAATATCTATCCAGCTGGAATCAGCAGCAAAAAATGAAAGATCATTGCTCATTAAAAACAGAACAATAGGCATAAGGAAAAGCCATCCGAACACACCTCCGGAAAAAGTTACTGCAGCAAGTCTGAATCCGATTATGTAACCAACGCCGAGAAATGCAGGTGATGCCTGAGGACTGGGAAGAAGAACTCCGCCCTTATGTGTAAATTCTGCAATTCTGTCTTTTACTGCAATTACCTTAGCCTGAGGATTCAAAAGAGCAATTTTTGATACACCCAGATTAAAAAATCCCTCAAAAGAATTCTGAATAATTGTCAATCCTTTTGAATTTTTCAGAAGTTCAATTAAACCTGCCAGTCCCATTGTTCCGAAAACAAGACCCGCACCTGTTGCTCCACCCTGGCCTGCTTTAACAA
The DNA here is from genome assembly GCA_003645915.1 of Candidatus Zhuqueibacterota bacterium. GTDB lineage: Bacteria > Zhuqueibacterota > QNDG01 > QNDG01 > QNDG01 > QNDG01. The sequence goes on from QNDG01000401.1 coordinate 937, forward strand.
TTTCTGCGCATGCGCGGCTTTCAGGATAAGGCAGAGACTGGTCTTCCACCATAGTTTTACGCAGAATAATAACAAAGAGTACACCGATTATTCCGCCTACAAGCATCAAAAGAGTGGACTTAACATAATCAAAACTTGTCCACACCCCGGACATGATAAAAGCGGGAATTACAAAAACAGCACCCGCAGCAAGAGCTTCTCCCACAGCTCCGGTTGTTCTGGCAATGTTCTCTTCCAGAATTGTCCCCTTAAAAGCTCTCATCACTGCCATTGCAATAACAGCAGCGGGGAACGTAGCCGCAACAGTCATTCCTGCTTTCATTCCGAGATACGTATTTGCCGCACCCAAAATAACTGCAAGAACCACACCGAGTAAAACCGCACGAAACGTAAACTCGGTCATTGAAGTTTTTGCGGGAACATAAGGTTTAAATTCCATCTTCATCAATACCTCCGTTCAATTAATTAATCAGGATTAAGCATAAGAGTACACCAGCCCTCTATTGCATTTTAAAAATCCGACTCACTTGTCATAATAAGCAAAGGCTTCATTTCAAAGCTCTTATAATATGGCCTTAACCGCTCCGTATTATAAAACTTTTTAATATTAACAACTTTTTTTCTGCTTACTACGACTTCAACCGGCACATTATCATATCTGCCGTTCTGCAGAACAACAAGCCTGCCGTGAATATTGTCAAGAATAAGATCAAGGGCCAGATTTCCATATGCCATCGGTACGATTGAATCAATAGCGTCAGGATCTCCGGCTCTTACAAGATAACCTAATTTTTGATTAATTATGCTGATTGGTTTACCGTTATTAAACTTAGGAGAAAGCCTCTTCAGTTCACGTGATACAAGATCACCTATTCCTCCAAGTTTAGCATGTCCATAGGCATCCTTTTCCGTATCTTCAAAAACCATTTCACCGCCTTTAAACATGGCTCCTTCTGAAACAAGAACCACTGAATATCTGCTTGGGTTATGATATCTGTCCTCAGCAAGGAGTCTTGTAAGCAGTTCAATATCAAATTTATATTCAGGAATAACACACCTGTTGGCTGCACCTGCCATTGTAGGCAGCATTGCAGTAAAACCAGCATACCTTCCAAACACTTCCAGGACAAGAAACCGCTCGTGCGAACCTGCTGAGGTACGCAGAGAATTGGTCATGTTTATGGTTCTTGTCACACAAGTGGAAAAACCAATACAGTAATCTGTACCAGGGACATCATTGTCCATAGTTTTTGGGATTGCCACAATCTTTACGCCTTCCTGATAAAGGCGCACAGCATAACTTAAAGTATCATCCCCTCCTATGGGAATTAAATAATCCACTCCGAGATAATCAAGATTTTTTAACACTTCCGAAGTCAGGTCATTAACTTCCTTATTGTACTTATCTTTTAAGTGATCCGGTATGTTCTCTTTTTTCATACTGCTGGGTCTTGTTCTTGAACTGTGCAGATATGTACCGCCGGATCTACCTATTTTATTAACCACTTCTTCGGTTAAAAATTCATAATTGTTACTATTGTCCGCATCCTTTTCACGGATCATTTCCGTAATTCCTGCCCAGCCTCTGCGAAATCCTATCACCTTATAACCTTCACGCAAAGCACGGATGGTCACTGCACGTATGGCTGGATTAAGTCCAGGTACATCTCCGCCACCCGTAAGTATTCCTATTACACCCTTCTTCTTTCTCACATGTACCATTTTCTACCCTCAAACTAAATAATTTAAATTATAACGATTCTGAAAAGAGGCAAAAATAAAGTAATATTTTTTTTGTAAAAGTCAAAACATATTTTTTGTAATACCGGTAATTTTCATATGATATGATGAATACAAACCAGCTATGTTCATCATACCCATTTTTTCTGTGTGATTAAAAAGGAAGAAATTTCACAAACGAAAATTATTTAATATAATCACTATAATACTTTTCCATACATTCCGGACAAATACCATGAGAAAGCATGGCATCTTCAGAAAGCCCTGTTTTTAAATATGTTTCAACATTGTTCCAGTATCCTTCGTCATTTCTGATCTTCTTACAATGCATACAAATAGGAACTACTCCGTGCAAAGCATTAATCTGGGCAATCTGGCTTGCAATCTCGGTATTTCTCTCCC
>QNDG01000402.1 GCA_003645915.1 Candidatus Zhuqueibacterota bacterium
ATGCATCAAGAAGATCATCCATTGAAATATCTTTTTGTTCAAATACATGATATCTAACAGCTGTAAGCGAATCTGTAATTGTGCCTGTACCAACCCCCTGTATGTAGGATGTGTTGTACCTTGCTCCTCCGTTGTTGTAATCCACTCCCTTTTTAATACAATCATCTATAAGGATTGACATGAACGGTGCAGGAAGATAATCTGCCCACATACGTTCAATAATTCTGTTGCCCTTGATTTTTATATCAATAAAATAGTTTAACTGTTTTTCAAAAGCCTCGCACAACTCCTTAAAACTTTCAAACTTTCGGGGATCGCCTGTTTTTAGTCCTATTGTTTTCCCTGTCCGGGGATCAACTCCGTTGTTAAGAGTAATTTCCAGCACCTTTACAAGATTGAAATATCCTGTAAGGATGTAACTCTCTTTACCGAATGCTCCTGTTTCCACACAACCTGACGCGCCGCCGTTACGTGCGTCAATTATGGACTTGCCCTGGCGCAGCATCTCCTGAATAATTGCATCTGTGTTAAATATTGAAGGCTGTCCGAACCCTGTTTTTACAATCTTTAAAACCCGTTTTACAAATCTGTCGGGATTTTTTCTGCTTACCTGAGCCATGGAACTGGGCTGAAGGATCCTCATCTCCTCAATTACATCAAGAATCAGATATGTAAGTTCGTTTACAGCATCGGAGCCATCCTCCTTAACTCCGCCGACATTTATCAGACAGAAATCCGTATATGTGTTGCTCTCCTGAGCTGTAACTCCTACCTTTGGAGGAGCAGGCTGATTGTTGAATTTAACCCAGAATAACTCAAGAAGCTCTTTTGCACCTTCTTTTGTAAGCGAACCGGATTCAATCTCCTTTGTGTAAAAAGGATACAGATGCTGGTCAAGCCGTCCCGGATTAAAAGAATCCCACGTGTTGAGCTCTGTAATTACTCCGAGATGAACAAACCAGTAGTACTGAAGAGCCTCATGAAATGTGTCGGGAGCATTTTCCGGAACTTTTTTACAGATTCTTGATATTTCAAGAAGTTCCGCCTTTCGTGCAGGATCATCTGTTTTTTCCGCTACCTCTTTTGCATAATCCGAATATCTTTTTGCAAACATTATAAGGGCATCTGCTGCAATCAGCATTGCCTTAAGTTCATTGCGTTTATCAACTGCATTGGGGTCATTATAAAAATCAAGATCTTCAATACTTCTTCTTATATCTTCTTTAAAATCCTTAAAACCCTTTTTGTAGATCTTGTTGTCCAGTACAGTATGGCCTGGAGCTCTCTGCTCCATAAATTCCGTAAATACGCCTGCTTTGTAGGCATCTATCCATCCCGGATCAAGCTCTTCAAAAATTCTGTCTCTTAATGATTTGCCCTTCCAGAACGGCTCAATCTTACTTTTATAAATCTCCTTTGTTCCTTTATCAACGGAAAAGGATATTTTTTTTCTGGTATCAAGAATCTCAAGATCTTTCTCGCTGTGTATGCATATTTCCGGATACGAAGGTGTCGCCTTAGGTTCAGGCCCCCGTTCTCCTACAATAAGCTCGCCTTCGTTTATACACAGCTTTTTGTTTTTTAAAAGATATTCAAATGCCTTTGCCCTTGCAATTGGTACAGGCAGTTGTCCAGATTCAGGAGAGCTGTAAAATTCCGTTAAAAGTTTTGCCCTTTCAACGGAAATATACGGCTGCGCTTCAAGACTCTGTTTTCTGAGTTTTTCAATTCTGCTGTTCATAATCAGCCCCCGATCTTAACATTAAACCCCTCGGCTTCAAACCTTTTTTTAAGTAAATCCGTGACTTCTGGCTCAATAGCCGGGGAATCCTTCATTTTGTTTTCAAGACCTATTCTTTTATATTTGCTGAACCCGAATTGGTTAAACGGTAAAAGATCCACCCGCTTTAACCCAAGGGTGCCTAAAAAATCAATGATCTGTGATATATTTGTTTCTGTATCAGTAATACCCGGAATCACAGGTATTCTGACAATAACATGCGCTCCTGTTTCCGCAAGAAAAGTAAGATTATTAAGAACCGGTTCAACTTCAACACCTGTATATTTTTTATGTTCCGAACTGTTTATCAATTTAATATCATACAGAAAAAGACTGGTAACACCGGAAATCTTTGCCAAAATATTACGATCAGCATAACCTGTTGTATCAACTGCTGTGTGTATTTCCATATCTCTGCATCTCGAGAGAAGTTCAAACAGGAACTCAGGCTGCATAAGCGGCTCTCCCCCGGAAAATGTTACTCCGCCCCCTGATTCGTCATAAAAAATCAAGTCTTTTTCAATTTCCTGCATTACAAAATCAGAAGTAACTTTTTTGCCAATATAAAGTTTCCCGGGTTCAGGTTCAGAGTAGAATTCCCGTTTTATACTCTTTTCCAGAATAAGATCAGGCTCCGGATTCTGACTTTCAGGATTCTGACACCACCAGCACTTAAGCGGACACCCTTTTAAGAATACAGTTGTTCTGATACCCGGACCGTCGTGTATTGAGTATTTTTTTATATCAAAAATAGTTCCGTCCAATACTTACTGCCTTTAATTTTTTGTTCCTTGTTCTGCAGATTATTAATCAACAGGTTACATAAAATTATACCCTGCTTAAAAAGCAAGACCTTAAGCAAGGTAAGCTGATAACGTTCAAATCAGTTAAAAAAATAAAAAATATTAACCTGCTATAGCCCCTTTCCCTGCAAAATAACGTATAGCTTTTTCTTAAACGAGAATGAACATTTCCGGCATTCCGCAATCGTTTGAAATTTAAAGATATCCGGATGAAAACGCAACTGCTTTTTACTGACTCTATGAAAACAGACGGAGTTTTCTCTTTCCGGGGAACAGTTTTTTCTCTTCCTTTGCAGGAATTAAAATAAAATCTTCTTCATTAATAGTACTGTCGGATTTTACTTTTATTGAAACAAAGTACTTTAGTTTAAGCTGCTGAAGCCTGCTTTTAATCCCTTTTTTCAGATATTTGGCCAGATCGGGATGAGCCCTTAAAACAAGTTTTCTCTCGCCTGTTGAATTTTTTAAATTCTGAATTTTTCTTTCTAAG
>QNDG01000403.1 GCA_003645915.1 Candidatus Zhuqueibacterota bacterium
GTGACTTTCGGTTTCTAACTGTTGGGTCTTGCCCGATGAAAATCAATTTAACATCTTTGATTCTCTCTGCGTTTGAAAAAGGAAGAATAAAATCATAATTAAAATCAATGTCATTTTTTAAAACACAATCTTTTAAAAGCATTTTTTTTGTTGCTTTCAACTGTTTTTCCATTTGTAAAACATGTTTTCTCATTGTAATCACACTATAATTCTTTATTCCAGCGGGGCAAACGACCGTTAATTTCGAAAAAACGTTGTATTATGGTAGCTGCTACAAAAGCCGGGATATCTATAGTTTCAGAATTTACAGTATCATACCAATAAATATCCAATGCTTCAATTTTTTCTTTAAATAATTTTTGTTTCCAGGATATTTTTCTTGGTATTTCCCCAAATTGATATCCATTAACAATTCTGTCAAAAAGACCACCAGTGTGATGTTTAATCCTGCCGTTGTTTTGAATTTTGCCGGAATAATCAACATAAACCAATTCAATTCGTCCGTTTTTTAATTCATACACGATATAAATACCGCTTTTGTTTTTTGGCGCATTACATACATTTTCAAGTTTTTCGTTTGATGTAAAAAAGAAATGATTATTGTTCTTGTATTTTGTTAATTCATCAAACATAATTAAATAATCCTCCTGTTTTTTTAATAAAGCCTGATATGTAAATAACAATACTGCGCAAAAAGGATGTCAAACTGAATTTATTAATAATGCTCCCTCAAGTTCAAGTAAATGTTTTTTAAGTTCAACTCCGCCTCCGAATCCTCCCATATTACCTGATGATGAAATTATTCTGTGACATGGAACAATAAGAGGTATTGGATTAGCATTGCATGCATTGCCTACAGCTCTGTACGCTTTATGCCTGCCGATTTTTTTTGCAAGGTCTCCGTAAGATGCGGTTTCCCCGTAAGGTACCTCGCTGATAGCATCCCAAACCTGTTTTTGAAAATCCGTACCTGCCAGCTTAATCTTTACGGAAAAAGCGGTAAGTCTGCCTGCAAAGTATTTGTCAAACTGATTAAAGAGATCTTTAAAGAGAGAAGGCTCTCTTACAAAAGCAGATTTATTGTTTTTATCAAACAATACGGAAAGCGTCTCATTTTGGTTTGTTCTTGGCAGTACTATCCTGACAATGTACTCATCTTCCATTGCAGCTGCAACGGGTCCGAACGGAGACTGGTAGATATCATAGTATGTTTTTTTCTTGTACTTCATAAATTACCGGATATTATTTTTTCTGGAACAGAGCAACAACTTCAATATGTTTTGTGTGTGGAAACATGTCAACAGGCTGAACAACTTTAAGGTCATAATGATCTTTACAGAGAATCTCTATGTCCCTTGCCAGAATTGCAGGATTGCATGAGACATATACAATTTTTTCAGGAAGCAGATTTAAAAGTCCTTTTACGCTTTTGGGATGAGTACCGCCTCTCGGAGGGTCAAGTATCACAACATCAGCCATACCGTATTTGTCAACAACTTTGTAAATATCACTCATTGCCTCTTTCATATCTGCAAGCACAAAATAGACATTGTCAAGATTGTTCAATTCAACATTGCGGGCTCCGTTTTCAACAGCATCTCTGACAATTTCTATACCGAGAACCTGGTTTGCTGTATCAGCAAGGCATATACCAATGGCACCGGTGCCGCAGTACAGGTCATAGACGGTTTGTGAACCGGAAAGGCCGGCAAGTTTTTTAATAACATCAAAAAGCATTTCTGTCTGCATGGTATTTGTCTGAAAAAATGAATTCGGAGAAATTTCAAAAATCCTGTTGTTAATTTTTTCGGTTATTTTCCCGCTGCCTTTATAAATCTTTTTTATATTACCTGTTGCTATATCTGCAACACCGTCATTTATACTGTGAATTAAAGTTGTAATCTTACTTTGCTGTAGAGCGATTTTGTCGAAAATCTGAGTTACGGTATTTTTATTGTTTTCCAGATCCTGACTCGTTGTAACAATATTTATCATAAGTTCGTCGGTATTAAATCCCTGTCTTATTACAAGATTTCTCCAGAATCCTTTGTGTGTTACCGCATCATACGGTGCAAGACCGGAATTTATCACTTCATTTTTTATTGAAAGAAAAACAGTGTTTGCTGTGTCCGATATAAGGGGGCAGTTTTCAAGATCAATAATCTTGTCAAATCTTCTCGGTGCGTGTAATCCCAGAGCAAAGTCCGGAATTTCTTTTTCAGAACCGTGTCTAATCCAGGGTCTCGAAGAAAATGAAAATTCCATTTTGTTTCTGTATCCGTAAACAACTTTTGCAGGGATACATTCTTTTATATCAACATTATTGAATTTTCCGATTCGTTCTATAAGTTCCTTAACCTGCCTGCCTTTTTCTTCTGTTTGTTTATTGTAATCAAGGTGCTGAAGCTGACAGCCTCCGCATATTCCGAACATAGCACATTTGGGTTCAACCTGATAAGGGGATTTTGATATTACTTCTGTAACATAAGATTTCCCGTAATTTTTTTTAACAGATGTTATTCTTGCTTCAACTTTTTGTCCTGGTATGCCTTTTTCCACAAACCAGACAAAGTCGTTATCTCTCGCAACACCGTATCCACCGAATGCAAGTGCATCAACAGAAAGAGTGAGAATGTCACCTTTTTTATAAGATTGACCCATATAAAACGGTTTCCTTATTTATTCTGAAAATTTTTCACAGACTGTTGATTGGTTGTCAGGGAATTCCAGGGCATTCACAATTTTCAACACTGTCCTGATTAATTACAGTTCAATCTACCCACAGGGCAGGTTAAAATCAAGAATAATCTGACTGATTTTCTATGCTGTTATAAATTGTTCTTTGAAGCTTGACAATTAATCGGGAAATCGTTATACTTAAATTATAATCAAATGCAGCAGTTAAAGTAATGTCGGAGTGCTTATGAATGATCAGAAAGTACAGCAGTTAAATATTGAGCTGGGAGAAAAAGAGGCGGAAGGGATATACTCTAACTTTGTTTTAATTACACATTCACCTGCAGAAATAGTTATTGATTTTTCACGTATGGTTCCCGGAGTTCCTAAAGCAA
>QNDG01000404.1 GCA_003645915.1 Candidatus Zhuqueibacterota bacterium
AGAAATAGTGGTATAGGATGATTTCCATTCCTATTAACCCAACAGCGTGAATGGGCTACATGTATAAGATAATGTGAATCCATAGTAATTTGAATATCATCAATTTCTTTTCCGAATTTTTTTATCATGGAACCTAAGCGAACCATGTCATCATGAGCACCGGGAACAGAAAGACGGCCATTTGGGTCACAAAAATCAACTTGAGGGTCGATAACGAAAAGACATATTTTTTTTGACATTTTTTACCCCTTATTTATTATGTGATTTGAAAAGGCAAGAAAAATAATTAAACATATTAAAATTGAAATTGAAATAATAATATTTTTCATTTTTCCTCCATCAGTTGGTTATTTTGAATCATTTTTTTTCTTAAATTAAATACTTTTTCCGTTAAACTAACTTTAACTCTATGGGGATTATTTAATCTTTTATAACTCCAATGAAGATTTTTTGTCTCATTTTTAACTCGTTCTCTTACATTATCTAAAGTTTCCCGAGAATTATTTATATAAATCTGCCTTTTTTCAAAAACAAGATTTTTATAATCTGCAAGTCTAATATTTTTTCCTTTATCATCCGGGTGATATGCAATCTCTGTATTTTCGACCTTTTCACTTTTATGATAAATCAGGCAACAAAGTAATTCTCCTTCTTCTGTATATACATGTGCTGATCTGTTAGAACCGGGAATACTGGTCTTAATAGAATTATCATGAGCAATTTTTATTACAGCTTTATCTTCAATGGAAGTTAATTTTACGACTCCTCCGATACTGGGTTGATCTGAACATGTTCCAGGATTAGTTCCACATGCCCATATAATTTTTTCTAAAATATCTGATGGATTCATGAACTTTGGGGTCTGTGTAAAAATCTGTTGTTTAATAGATTGGATACTGTATTCATCAAGATCATTTGTTTCAAATATCATAACATCTGTACAGCCATGTTTATTTAACATCAATCTTTCTTCAATAGTTAAATATGCTAAATCTCCCGAATCATTTCGTATGCCCGGTATTCCTCCTGCTTCTTTTATACGGAGTCTGTGTTTATTAAAAGCTTTTATAGCATTAGGTACACCAGAATTTAATGTAGATATAGTGTCTACTAAAAGAATAGGACGATCAGGATTTATTTCTAACCATTTATCAAAAGCATCAAATTCGTCACCAAAACTCTGTATCCATTCATGTCCCATAGAGCCACTTATAGGAATATCTGCACCTTTCCGAATTTCTGCATTACTACTTATATCAATACCAGCTAAATGCGCATATAATGAAGTAATAATATCATTTTGTGCTCTTCTTCGTGAAAATTCGTATGTTTTTCCCGGAGATGCCGCTTCTACTACTCTGTGCCATTTAGTCATAGCCAATGTTGGAAAATTCAGACTTTTAGTGAGGATACCTTCAGCTATACGAACACTAATCAAACTTCCTTCTATTATAACTGCCGGTTCATTAGGAAAAAATACCATACCTTCATTAATAGCAGAAACCGTTACTCGTATTTGTAAGTTTTGTAAAAAATTACAAAATTCATCTCTATAACCCATATTTTTCAGAGCTCTGATTACATCATCATTAAAAACAAAATCATTAAGTACTCGTAAAAAAAGAGTTAAGCCTCCTAGAATAGCATAAGAGCCCCCAAAAGGTGCCCGTCTTATGAAATAAGTCTTAGAAGCTTTTTTGTAATGACAATTTAAATAAAAATCTGTTTGAGCCATTCGAAGGAAATAATCATCCCAAGGACATATTTCAAGGGGAAATAGACTTCTTACACATTCTAACAAATTTTTTGAGGGTTTATACATGGTAGTCTCCTCCTTAAATCATGATTATCTGTTTTTTAATTGCCGGTATTTTGTATCATTATGATAATAATATAATACTTTTTACTATTTGTGCAAGAACTTTTTTTATTTTGATACGATTTTTTTGTTACAAATTGTTCAACCATAAATTAATTTTATAATATATTAATAAAAAAGGGGGTTATTATGAAAAGTCTGAATACTGAACAACATATCAAACAAATTATTTCTGAAAGGTTCGCCGTCCCTTTTATTAAAATAACTCCTCAAAAACATATTATTGACGATTTTTTAGCGGACTCTCTTGATCAGGTCGAATTAATCATGGCTCTTGAAGATGAGTTCAGTATCGAAATACCCGAAGAAGATGCTGAAAAATTAAAAACCGTTAATGATATCATTAAGTATATTGAAGAGAAAGTTTAAGAACTTAAAAGGTCTTTTAATTTATGGTTAACTTTTTTATCTGATCTAGAATTATAATTATTTACTTCGATAAATTTTAATTATAAAAGGCCAGATACCGGTTCTTTTCAACATATTAATAATAGACTTTAAATAATTTTTATTAAGAGATAATCGTACATCTTCTTGAATAAATGTGAAATGAGATATTTTATTTCTTAAAATGTAATTTAGAACAATAAATCTTTTTTTTCTTACAAATAACTCCGAATTTTGCCCAACTAATAGTTGAATTTTTCTACAGAATAGGATCGGTTTTTGAATAGTCCGCCATATACTCTTGGTTTAGAAAATCTGTTGAAATCGTTTTTCATCCAACAGATTTCAAGGAAGCCTTTCCTTTCCCTGAATGTTTAACATTATGGGCATGGCCAGATTTCCAAAGGTCGCCATCTAAATTCCCGGTTTTAACAGAATCAAAATCTCTAAGGGTCCTTATCTGGTACAAAATCCTATTATTAGTCTTAATAGACTTCTGTGTAAATTCATATTTCTTAGCCAGTACTTTAGTCTTTCTGAAATCATTTTATCCAATCCGGAATTAATACCTAAAAGAGTCGGAAGTATTTCTTTATAATCAAGAATTTCTTTTAATGATTCATAAGGGTCAAAGTCACAGCCAAAATCTACTGGAATGTATCCTAAATGAACATTTCCATGAGCATTCTCGGAGACATGAGCACCCCCATAGACATAAGCATTTTCATAGACCCGAGCATCTCCATAGATATGAGCATCTCCATAGACTTGAACATTTCTATAGACATAAACATTTCC
>QNDG01000405.1 GCA_003645915.1 Candidatus Zhuqueibacterota bacterium
ATGATAGATGAGGCCGAGAAAAAGGGTATATTTATTGATACTTCCGAATTGTCAAAAAAATTGGGAGTGGTTGTTGTTACAACAGTTGCTTCAAGAGGCAGGGGTATAGATAATCTTTTCAAAAGTGTGGTTGAAACAGCGGAGAAGGGTACTACCGGGAATATAATTAAAAACAGCAGGGATGTTGAAATAATAATTGCCAAGCTTGCAGGAATTTTAAAAAACAGTCTTGATTCTTCTCTGCCTTTTCTCGGAAGGCTTCTTGCGGTCAAGCTTCTTGAGAATGATCCTTTTTTTGTAGATTTTATTAATCAATCCCATCCTGATCTGACAAAAAAGATTGAGGACTTTCAGAAGGAACTTTCCAGAACACACGGACGGCCTTCAGATGCGGTTATGAACGGTGAGCGTCATGCATTATCCCTGACACTATTCGAGGAAGTAACACGTCTTGGCAAACCGAAAAAAGACTGGCGAAAGAGTGTTGATAAAGTACTGATGCACAACGTGTGGGGATATTTTTTTCTGATCCTGTTTCTGTTCATATTTTTCAATACAATATTCAGGCTCGGAGCTCTTGTAGAAGCGCCGATGATGGCACTTGTTGAAAAAGGGGTACAAGAGACAGCCAGAATATTCGGATCAGGTTCAATTGCCGCAATGGTATCAGGAGCTGTTATTAACGGCTTTGGCGGCGGTCTTGCAATTATACTTCCATACCTTTTTCCGTTTTTGTTCGGCCTTGCACTTCTTGAGGACATTGGTTATCTTCCGCGTGTTGCATTCCTGATGGATGCGTTTATGCATAAAATAGGACTGCATGGAAAAGCAGTAATACCTGCTGTAATAGGTTATGGGTGTAATGTTCCGGCAATTATGGCTACAAGAATCCTTGAATCTCCGCGGGACAGGTTTATTGCATCTTTAATTGCAGCAATGGTTCCGTGCGCTGCAAGAATGACTATTATAATGGGGCTTGTTGGATTTTATCTCGGAGGTACTGCTGCAATGCTGATTTATCTTCTTAACCTAATTGTAATCAGTATTTCGGGAAGAGTGCTTTCAAGGCTTCTGCCTGAGGTAACTCCCGGTATGCTGCTTGAGATACCTCAGTATCAGGTTCCCAGACTCGGAACGCTTCTGCAGAAAACATGGCTGCGATTAAAGGAATTTATTTTTATTGCATGGCCTCTTCTTGTGGGCGGGAGCATTGTTCTGGGATTTATTGAATATTTTAATTTCAGTGTGTTTATAAATAAAATGTTATCCCCCATTACATGGATTCTCGGGCTTCCTTCTCAAACAGGAATAACATTGATATTCGGTGTGTTCAAAAAAGAACTTTCCATGCTTATGCTTTTTCAGGCAATGGGAACCCGGGATCTGCTTACAGTTATGACATACGGACAGATACTTGTTTTTACTGTGTTTGTTGTATTTTATGTTCCCTGCGTTGCAACAATAGGAGCGCTTTACAAAGCAATCGGTTCCAAGCGTATGATTTTGATAACTGTTTTTACTTTCATTCTTGCTCTTGTAATAGGATTCCTTACCCGTGTTCTTACGTGGGTTGTGTGGTAAAATATTTATTTAGTTGTATTGGTTTTAAAAAAAATATTACCTACTATTACAAGGTCGCGTGACCATCTTATAGACGAAAAGGCGATTAAATTTTTGTTAGAAATATTCAGGAAGTTGCTATTTATGTCATTCCTGCGGAAGCAGGAACCCAGAAAAGTCTGTAAAAATAGAGATGAAGATATATTATGTTTACATATTGGCAAGTAAGAGGAATGGGACACTTTACATAGGAGTAACTAATAATCTTGCCAGAAGAGTGTATGAACACAAGGAAAACGAAGTTTCTGGATTTACATCAAAATATAATGTACATAAACTTGTTTATTTTGAAGAGAGTTTTGATATTACTAGTGCGATAAATCGGGAGAAGCAGCTTAAGAAGTGGAAGAGAAAATGGAAATTAGAATTAATAGAGAAGTATAACCCAAATTGGAAGGATTTGTACGAAGATATAAAATAACTGGATGCCTGCTTTCGCAGGCATGACAAGTTGGGGTATATAACGGAAAAGTCCCATGAAAGAAGCAAAATTATATGAAGAAAATTCTGACGGATCTGTCACGTGTCTGACATGTGCTCATAAGTGCAGAATTGCTGAAGGAAAGAGGGGAATCTGCAGAGTCAGGGAAAACAGAGATTCCCGGTTGTACACCTTAGTATACGGCAAACCTGTTGCAACACATATTGATCCAATTGAAAAAAAACCGCTGTTTCATTTTCTCCCGGGTTCTTCTGCTTTTTCCATTGCAACTGTGGGATGCAATATGCACTGCTTAAACTGCCAGAATGCTGATATATCCCAGGCAGGGCCTGAAGCAAGCAGCGGATTTCCTGCTGTTTCTCCCGAAGATATTGTGAAAACCGCTCTTCAAAGAGAGTGCGGTTCAATTGCCTACACATATACCGAACCTGCAATATTTTTTGATTATGCATATGATATTTCTCTGCTTGCAGATAAACAAGGGATAAAAAATATTTTTATTACCAACGGATTCTGGTCAAAAGAAGCATTAAAAGAGATAGCACCGTTTATGCACGGCGCAAATATTGACCTCAAGTTTTTTAAAGATGAAATGTATAAGAAGATATGCGGTGCAAAGCTCAGACCTGTCCTTGATACAATCATAAGAATGAAAGAACTCGGTGTGTGGGTGGAACTGACTACCCTTGTTATCCCCGGACTGAATGATTCTGCTGAAGAACTTAAAAAAATTGCAGAATTCATTGTTTCGGTTGATAAATCAATCCCCTGGCACATAAGCAGATTTTATCCCACATACAAAATGGCTGATATTCCTCCCACATCTGCTGATACACTTAAGAATGCCAGGGAGATCGGCTTTGAGGCAGGGCTCAGATTTGTTTATACAGGGAATATCCCCGGAGACACAGGAGAGAACACTTTCTGCCCTTCGTGCGGAAGGGAACTTATTTCAAGGTACGGATTCTCAACAGGGAATATTAATATTAAA
>QNDG01000406.1 GCA_003645915.1 Candidatus Zhuqueibacterota bacterium
ATGCCCTTGCAGGTGCAGATGTTTTTGTGGAAAACCGGCTTTTTGCAACACTGGATTCTGTAATAAGAAAATTTTCTCTGCATGAAAACAGGGAAGCTCTTTTAATTGATACAGTGGGGTTTATCAAGAAACTGCCTCACCACCTTGTTGCTTCATTCAGAAGCACTCTCAATGAGGCAAAAGATGCGGACATGCTTTTGCATGTTGTTGATGTAAGTACTAATGTTGTTGAAGAGCACATTGAAGTTGTAAACAGCGTATTAAAAGACCTGCATATAAATAAAAAACCGACAATAACTGTTTTTAATAAAATTGACGCTGCAGCCGGTTCCGCCAATATAAATGAATTAAAAGAGCGATACTATCCTGCGGTTTTTACGTCTGCTGTAAGAGGAATCGGGCTTGAGGATCTTAAAAACAGTATCAACAAAATTATTATGCAGACAGAATCGGAAAAGACAGTGGAGATATACGCAGGCAGTTCCGCTGTAATTGCAAAAATACACAGGCTTGCAACTGTGCTTAATACAAAGTATGAAGAGAGTATGGTAAAAATAACTTTTCGAGCAGACAGAAGCACTGTACGGAAAATAGAGAGGCTTATCAGCAATGAAGAAAACATTGATATTGATAATTGATGATGAACCAAACATAAGATCTTCTCTTGCAGGGTTTCTTGCTGATTACGGATATGCTGTTAATACAGAAGGTACGGGAACAGCAGGAATTCATTCTTACAAAAAAAACAGACCGGACATAGTGCTTCTTGATGTAAAATTACCGGATACTGACGGAGTTTCGGTATTAAAGGAGATTTTTCTGTCAGATAATTCTGCAAAAGTTATTATGATGTCAGGGGAAGCCGGTATTTCCACTGCTGTTGAGGCAATACACCAGGGAGCGCTGAATTTTCTGGAGAAGCCCCTTAACCCGGATCAACTTCTGGTAATACTTGAAGATACTGTAAAAAGAATACGGCTTGAAAAAAGAGTTATGTACCTTGAACAGCTTGTGGATTCTGATTATCAGATTATTGGTAATTCTCATGCAATGCTCTCTTTAAAGGATCTTATTGAGAAAACAGGGAGATCAGAGTCCAGGGTTTTGATTTACGGTGAAAACGGATCAGGTAAAGAGCTTGTTGCAAGAGCGCTGCACTCCTTAAGCAGCAGAAAATCCGAACCTTTTGTAAGCCTGAACTGTGCGGCTATACCGGACAACCTCGTTGAAAGTGAATTGTTCGGACATGAAAAAGGAGCCTTTACAGGAGCTTATCAGCGCAAAAAAGGAAGAATTGAGGAGGCTGACGGGGGCACGCTTTTTCTTGACGAGATTGGTGACATGGGACTTTTGACTCAGGCAAAAATGTTAAGAGTTCTGGAGACAAGTCAGGCAGTCCGTGTCGGAGGCAACAAACCTTACTCTTTTGACGTAAGGATTATTTCCGCAACAAACAAAAATCTGGAACAGGAAATTAAAAAGGGCTCATTCAGAGAAGATCTGTTTTACAGATTTAATGTTGTGCCTATATACATACCTCCGTTAAGAGAAAGAAAAGATGATATCCCGCTTCTTTTAAATTATTATATGAATAAATTTGGTAAAAGCTATGGAACAAAGCCGGTAACAATTGATGAAGATGCAGTTTCACTTTTGCGCGGATATTGCTGGCCCGGTAATGTGAGAGAGCTTAAAAATGTTGTGGAGCGCCTTTTAATTTTATCAGATACTGAAATTATTACTGCTGACGTTGTTAAAAAACTTTTCCCTGATGTATCTGCAGGTAGTGTTGTTAGGAGCAAAGAAGATTATACAGGAACAGGCGAGTCACTTAAAGAGATGGTAAGTAATTTTGAATACAGTATAATCAAAAATACTTTTGAAAAGTACCACGGAAATGTCTCAAAAGTGGCAAAGGCACTGCAAACAGACAGAGCAAATCTTTACAGGAAACTGAAATCTTACGGAATAAAGTGACCTGTTTTTTGTGTCATAATAACTCAATGTAGCTTTTTGACACAGTGTAGTAAAGCAACAGATTTTAAATTTCTATATCCACAATTGTTATAGCGCCATAGTTAACTACAATAATTTCAGATAGATACAGAACTGTGTACCAAGTAAATATTACTGACATGGCAATTGCCTGTTAAAAGTTGAAAGCAAAATTTAAGGAGGTTAAAATGCGTTCAAGTATTTTCAAACAAGTTCTCTTTCTTATTGTACTGGCAGTTGTTATTGTGCTTTTAATGGGTATAGTTGTAAAAAAGAATGCCAATTCACAGACAGTACTGAATCTGAAAAAATTCAGCAGAGCCGGGATAACAGGATGGTATGAAGATGAAGATTCATGGGATACTTATGATCCTACGTCATGGAATTTCAGGTATAACAGAGTTGAAGGGCTGTACGGAGGATATTCAATAAAAAGGGATTACTGGATAAAAAAACATCCTGACAGAGCTTTTATCTACGGATTTACAGGATATGCTTCAGGACCCAAAGAGGTTGAGTATCAACTTGGTCTGGAGAAAGGTTTTTCAAAGAGATTCAGATTCGGTATAGGCGGTGAATATCACAGAATGGTGGATACACCTGACAGATGGATTATGCCTGATCTTGAAAATTCTCTTGCAGCATTTTTATTAAAAGAAGATTTTCATGATTATTATCTGCGCGAAGGCGGCAGTGTGTACATTACTCAGAATATTACATATTCTGCAAATTTTACTTTAACTTACCAGTACGATAATCTTGATTCACTTAAAAAGAGTGTTGACTGGTCTCTTTTCGGAGGGGATAAACATTTCAGGGACAATCCTCTTATGAGTGCAGGTGAATTGAATGCACTGAAAGCAAAGCTTGTAATTGATACCAGAACTGACAAGGATTTAAGCTCCCAGGGGTGGTATATCAAGATAGAAGGAACAAAAGCAGGCGGTAATTCGGGAGGTGATTATAATTTTGATCATCTTGTATTTGATTTAAGGAGATATCAGCCATTGGGATATAACGAGAGTCTTAATTTTCGTATCAGAGTCGGTACTGCAAA
>QNDG01000407.1 GCA_003645915.1 Candidatus Zhuqueibacterota bacterium
AATTCCTGTCCAATGTAAAGAAGGAAGCAGAGGAAAATGTCAAAAGGCTCAGAAATCATCCGAGTATTGCTCTGTGGTGTGGTAACAATGAGATGCAGGTTGCGTGGGAGCGCTGGGGCTATCAAAAGGCTTTCGGATACAGTAAATCGGACTCGGCAAAAATCTACAATGATTATTTAAAGATTTTTCACGGCATACTGCCTGATGTTGTTAACAGCTTAGATCCCGGCAGATTTTACTGGCCGTCATCGCCAAATTCAGCTCCTTCGGGCTGGGACGAGGAAGCACGAAGCGGAGATTTCCACTACTGGGGAGTGTGGTGGGGAAAAGAGCCTTTTTCCGAATACGAGAAATATGTGGGAAGATTTGTAAGTGAATACGGTTTTCAGTCTATGCCCTCGTATTATACAATCCGGAGTTTTGCAGACAGCAGCAGCTGCTGTCTGGTTTCTCTTGTATTAAAATCTCACAATAAACATCCTGTGGGATTTGAAACAATTGACCAGTACATGAAAAGAGATTTTAAAGTCCCGGAAAATTTCAGAGATTACATAACTGCAAGCCAGATACTTCAGGCCCAAGGGATGAAAACAGCAATTGAGGCTCACAGGAGAGCAATGCCGTATTGTATGGGCTCATTGTACTGGCAGCTTGATGACTGCTGGCCTGTAGTTTCATGGTCAGGCATTGATTATTTCGGACGCTGGAAGGCATTTCACTACTATCTGAAAAAATTATACGCACCTGTTCTTGTTTCTCCTGTTTTAAAGAACGGAAAGCTCGACGTTTATCTTGTTTCGGATCTGCCGGAGGATAAGAACATTACTTTAAAAATGGAATTAATGGATTTTTTTGGTAAGGTTCTTTGGGAAGAGAAAAAAAAGGTTCCAATGCAGGCAAACACAAGCAGAGTGATTTTTTCGCAGAACATTACGAAGGTTATAAATCAATATGATAAAAGAGAAATATATTTTTATTGCAGAGTTCTTGATAAAAAGAATGTGCTGGCGGAAAATGATCTCTTTTTTGTAGAACCAAAAGATCTAAAACTACCCAAAGCGGAAATTGAATATAAATTTTTTACTAAATCCGGTAAGTTTTATGTTGAGTTAAGGTCAGGCACCTTTACCAAATGCGTTTTTCTTGATTATCCGGATGATACAGGCGTTTTTTCTGATAATTATTTTTCTATGATTCCAGGAGAGAAAAAGACTATCCAGGTTAAAATAGAGAATGCAGATGCAGAGTTCGGGAAGAGAATCAGGATAAAAACATATCCTTATTAATTCCTGCTGCCTGTTTTACAGAGTATTTTAATGTAAAATCGGAGTGTTGTTTTGAATGGTAAAATTTTGATTGTTGAAGATGAGCCGGATATTTCCGAATTGATTGTATTCAATGTTGAGCAAGCAGGCTTTAAGACTATAACAGCGGGATCCGGGGAAACAGCTATAAAAAAAACCCGTACAGATAAACCGGATTTAATAATTCTTGATCTTATGCTTCCGGGAATTGACGGTATAGATGTCTGTAGATTGCTAAAAGCTGATACCGGTACAAAGGAGATTCCGATTATCATGCTTACTGCAAGAAGCGAAGATTCTGATATTGTTCAGGGACTTGATACAGGAGCAGATGATTATATAACCAAGCCTTTTAGCCCGGACGTTCTTACGGCGCGTATTAAAAGTGTGCTGAGAAGAAACAGGAAGGAATCAAAAAATGATGATCGTATTACAATTTTTAATGAAATAAAGGTTGATCCTGTAAGGCACAGGGTTGAGGCAGACGGGAAAAGAATTGAACTCACTTTAACAGAATTTGAAATTCTTCATATGTTAATCAGAAATCCCGGAAGAGTTTATTCAAGAGATGAGATTGTCGATAAAGTGCGAGGTGATAATTATCCTGTAACAGACAGATCTGTTGACGTACAGATAGCAGGTCTTAGAAAAAAGCTGGGCAGTGCAGCGAGATATATTGAAACTGTACGCGGAATAGGTTACAGGTGCGCTGAATCATGAAAAGCAGAAAACTCTTTACATTAATATTCCCCTCCTTTTTAATAATTATCTTAATTGCAGTAATATTGCTTGGCAGTTATGAATCCGGTATTATCAGAAAATTTTATATTGATACTGTTATTTCTGATATGAAAGTAAGAGCTGACTTGATAACAAATCGTATTATTGATAATAATCTTTTAAGTATGCCTGAAAAGCTTCAGAAAGAATGTATTCAACTAAGCAGAATTGCAGGGGTTCGCATTACAATTATACGGAATGACGGTAAGGTGCTGAATGATTCTCATAAAAATCCCGAATTGATGGATAATCACAAAGACCGGCCCGAAATAATAAAAGCTTTATCAGGAAATACAGGGCACTCTATTCGTTATAGTTATACTTTGAAAAGAGAGTTACTATATCTTGCTGTTCCATGTTTTTATGATAATAACTTAAAAGCAGTTGTCCGTGTTGCCATTCCTTTTTCCGATTATCAAAAGACTCTCTTAAAATATCAATTAAAGCTGATATGGGGTGGGCTTATAATTCTGTTTTTATCCGGGATTGTCAGTTATCTGATTTCAAAGGGTATAAGCAGGCCTATTGAAGAAATAAAAAAAGGGGCAGATCGTTTTGCAAAAGGAGATTTTTCTCTGCCTGTGGATGGTACAGGTACAAAGGAGATTACAGCTCTTGCAGATACAATGAATCTAATGGCAAAACAGCTTGATCAGAGGATCAGAACCATTTCCATGCAGCAGAAAGAACAGGAAGCAATGCTCCGCAGTATGAAAGAGGGAATACTTGCTGTGGACCAGGAAGAAAAAATAATTAAAATAAATAAAGCAGCATCTGTTTATCTTGGTATAGATAGAAAAGATATCAATAAAAAGCATGTATATGAAGTTATCCGGCATAAAGAGATACTGGAATTTATTGACGAAGCTATGGGAGAGAAAAATCATTTGGAAAAAGAGGTTGTTATTGAGGCCAATGAGTATAAAGTACTGCTCTTATCTTCGGATTTAATTAAGGATGAATCGGAA
>QNDG01000408.1 GCA_003645915.1 Candidatus Zhuqueibacterota bacterium
AAGAGAGTTTATTGTTCCTCCAAAAGGACCGTTTGCTTGCTGCCAGAAGTCTTGGGCATTAATAATGATAGGAATTAAAATAAGCAGCAATGAAAGCAGCATTAAATGCTTTTTTACCATGATTGGCCTCCATGATTTTTAGATTAAATTATTCAGCCAGTAAAATTTTTCAGAGGAGAATGTGTTGAAAAGAGTCCTATGTGTCGTAATAATTCAGTGTGAGTATTAGTTATTAAATTATTATAGAAAAAATTTCATGAAATGTCAAGAATAAATTTTAAGAAAAATTCTGGTGAGATGGAATTTAATCCGATAATATTTTAATTACAGCTTTGGTAAATCATACAGTTATTGCCGGATTTCATAGCTGGATGCAGAAGCGGCATACTGTGAATTATGGTAAAAGGTTTATTCAAAATTTGTTGAAAAAAATATATTTATTGTATATATTGCTGAATATTCAGGAGATAGTATTTGAAGGCTGAAAAAATGTTTATATCGAACAACAGTCAGGCAATTCATTTACCCAAATAGTATCCCCTGTATGTAGATTCTGTCCGGATAAACAAAATCTGCAATTTGCTGGTATTGATTCCCAAAGATGATCCTTGGGCGGATTTTATTGGGATGAGATAAGATGGAGTTAATCCGGCAAAAAATTAAACTGGAATCTTACTACATCGCATAATTCTTGCCGGATTTCATAGTGGTGTGTGGTGTATGTTGTGAATTATAATAAAAAGCTTACGCCTTAATTCCGGAGAGGTGATATTATGAAAGTAAAATTAAGAACAATTATATTTATTCTTTTATTTACGGTTATCAATACCGGTTTTTCACAAAACTTTTTTAAAAATCCGGAGAGCGTTGTTTTTGACAAATCCGGGGACAGGTATCTTGTATCCAACAAAGGAAACGGAAATATTATCAGCGTTCAAAAGGATGGAAAACAGAGCGTTTTTAACAGCGATCAGTCTTCCATACGTGGATTGACTATTGTGGATAATGTTCTCTATGCAGCATGCAACATGGGTGTTGCAGGTTTTAATCTAAAAACAGGTAAGAGGCTGTTTGTAATAGACATAAAGGAAAAGAAGTTTCTCAATGACATAACATCCGATGCGGAGGGAAATTTGTACGTGTCTGATACTGGCGGAAACAGAATCTATAAAATTGATCCGGAAAAGAGAAACTATAAGATGTTTACTGAAAACATAAAGGGGCCCAACGGTCTTCTTTTTGATGAGGATAAAAACAGGCTGCTGGCATGTTTGTGGGGTGCAAACGGTTCAATTATGAGTATAGACATGAATACAGGAAAGGCATCACTTATTCTCAAGACCAAATTTTCCGGCCTTGACGGACTGGCAAAAGACAGAAGAGGTAGGATATACCTGTCATCCTGGGGAAGTGGAACAGTTTATAGATTCAGTAGCAATTTTAAAATTCCGCCTGAAAAAATATCAAAAGGCCATAATGGCCCTGCTGATATATTCTTTAACAAAGATGAAAATGTACTCGCTGTACCTAACTTCAAAGCAAATATGGTGGACTTTATTAAAGTTAAAGAATGACCGACCAATAAGTAAAATTAGATTTGATAAAGCATATCCTGCCTTATAGGGCGGGATATGCTTTTTATGAATGGAAAGGAAGAGCTGAAAGAAACAGTCTTGTAATAACTGAGAATAGGCGGATCAGAAGACTACCGCTATTACTAAAAGATGAATGATATCCCCATCTTCCTGCTTACCTTTATGAAGAGAATCCTGATAGAGAGGGATCAGGTACTGACAAAAGATAATTTACAGCGAAGATGATTCGTATTTGTCCATAATCTTAAGTTACGGTCTTGACAGAAGTTACCTTGTTATAAATGCATTTGAATATTTTGACGAGCATGTTGTTATCCTGTATAAATATTTTCCATTTCCATTAATATCTTTTTTGATTTTTCTATTTGTCTTTGCACTTTATTACTGTTTGTAGAGCCAACAGTTTTTTTCATGTTTACAGAAGTTACTCTGTCTAATCCATTAAATAAATTTCTGTTAAGCTGCGGGTGAATTTCAGCAAGTTCCGCATCTGAGTAATCTTTTAAAGATTTATTGTTCTGTTCAGAATCAGTCATTAATTTGCTAATCACTCCATGAGCTTCACGAAATGGTAAACCTTGGTTTACCAGTCGTTCTGCAATGTCAGTGGCAAACATATAGTCATCCGGTCTGGAATAAGTATTCTTAGTAAGAAATTTAAATCTGCCCAGAGCTTCATAAAATACCTTTAGTGTATCAATACCTACATTTATACCGTGTATAAGAGGTAGTTTATCTTCCTGTAAATCTTTATTATATGTAGCTGGAAGACCCTTTATTGTGATAAAGAGATTATTTATATGTCCCCAAATTTTTGCAGGTGATTGACGGAGTAATTCAAAAATATCTGGATTCTTCTTTTGAGGCATTAAACTGCTTGATGTAACAAGTTCGTCATCCAAGGTTATAAGATTAAACTCTTCAGTTGAATATATAATCATATCTTCTGCAAAACGTGAGATATCCAGCATGATCAAAGATAAAACAAAAAGAGCTTCTAGTATAAAACTCCTGTCAGATACAATATCAATACTGTTTTCTGAAATACGAGCAAATCCTAGTCTCTCTCGGATGTTTTCCCTGTCAAGAGGGATTGTTGTACCTGCCAATGCGCCGGAACCAAGAGGGCAGACATCAACCCTGTTTGCTACTTCGGCAAGTCGTTGTGAGCCCCTATTTATTTGCCAGAATAGCGACATTATATAATGAGAGAAAAGTACAAATTGTGCACGGCGTAGATGTGTATAACCAGGAATAATCATGCCCATATTGTCTTCTGCCAAAGAGATTATCCTTTTTTGGATAGAGTATAACAGGTCTAGAATTTCTCTAATCTTGCGTTTTAGATAAAGCCTTTCATCAGTTACTACTTGTTCATTTCGGCTGCGACCCGTATGAAGTTTTCCTCCGGTTTTCCCGATTTCATTTATAAGCATAAACTCTACGG
>QNDG01000409.1 GCA_003645915.1 Candidatus Zhuqueibacterota bacterium
AGGTAAGGATTCAATGGAAAAGGCCTTGTATAAGGTTTTTAATATTAAAAACGGGCTTGATTCAATTCCAATGATGGGCAGGACAGATCCATTAATTTTAAAAGATGCTGTGGCAAAACACGGTATTGTATGGAACAGAGAAAATGAGAACAAGTTAAAAGAAGTGTATTTTAAAATTATTGAAAAGGAAATAATCAAACCAAGAAAGGGTCAGAGAGTTTTACCGGGGATTGAACAGGCATTAAAGCTGTTATCCGGGGAAAAACATATTTATCTCGGACTTCTTACCGGCAATTACAGGACAAGCGCGTATGTTAAAATAAATCGTTTTGATCTGGGAAAGTATTTCCCCTTTGGGGCTTTTGCAGATGATTCTCCGGACAGAAATAAACTTGGCAGGTTTGCAATGGAGCGATTTGTTGCAAAATACGGGATTACTATTTCGTCGTCCAATGTTTTTATTATTGGGGATACTCCCCACGACATAGCATGTGCATTGCCCTATAATTTTAAAACAGTTGCAGTGGCAACAGGAATTCATTCCTTTGAAAAATTAAAAGAGCATAACCCTGATTTTGTTTTCAGGGATTTCAGAGATTATGAAAATATTCTTCATAAACTGAAAGTAATCTAACAGTATGATTCCTGCTTAGATTTTGCCAGATTTGTTATTTTAAATATTATTTCAGACAGTTCTTTTGTGTATTTTTTGTGAGTTTCTTCAATGTTTTTTCTGATAATGGTTAATTCGGTTTCATCTGTGTAAAGATGAGATCCGTATTCAAAAATGTCACATATTTTAAAAAGAGAAGCAGTCAGGTATCTGTTGCCAAGAGATACAAGGTCCAGAAATTTTACAATATTAAGTGATGTTCAAATATAGGTAATAATCCAAAGTTGTTTAAGTAAGATAGTATTGAGAATCAGGCATTAAGTTTTCCCCCGAATTTCACTATTTTCAGGAACAGGGTTGTCTGTCTTCTTGCGGTTAAAAATCAGAAGATCGTTGGCAAAATATTTTAATATCGGTCCTGCCATCATACCGAAGAGATTTGAAAGCATATAGTGCAGGCCGACTACATTTGTAAGAAACCACAGAAAAGACAGATTAACTGTAAAATCTATTGAAGCTGTTACAATATTGTACTGAAACAGCCTTTTAAAATAGTCTTTTACTGTATGGTGTACCCGCTCTTTCCATGTTTTGAAATAGTGCCATGTAAAGTTATGAATTATTGCAAGCTCTATGGCAATTGCACCGGATACAATCAGAGGAAAACGTGCCTGTCCTTTTAAGATAAAAAGGGTTGTCATGTTTACAATTGTACCGCCAACAGCTACTACCTGAAATTTTATAATCCGTTTAACCTTAGGAGAAAGTTTTCCCATATGACTCCAAATATAATGTGAAAAATAAAGTTATTTTGCCTCAGCATCTTTCCAGAGCGCACGTTCTTCTTTATCCAGCTTTTTCAGATTTTTATATGCACTGCGGATAATAGCAACAAGAAGAAAAATGGAAATGAGAATAGAGGCCACGTTAAGCCAGCGGAAAGTAAAACCTAATATAGTAATATTTTGTATAAAAATCAGAATAGTATTCATAATTATAAGTGCAACTCTGGCCTCGGTTGTTGAGAACTTAAGATAAGATATTTTAAAAATGTTTGTCGAGTTTGTTGCAAGATAAGTGTTGATTGAGGCGATAAAGAACAGAGAGAGAAAAACCCAGATAAAAGGTTGCCGAACCAAGCCCGAATAAGCAAGGCCAAAGGTCATTAATGCAATACCAAAAGCATCTACAAGGTGGTCAATGTAATAGCCGTATTTGGGACGCTGCTGGTTTCTGTATCTTGCAAGAGTGCCGTCAAGGCTGTCACCAAACCAGTTAATAATGTGTCCTATACTGGCAAGTACAAGGAATATCCAGTGTTTGGTTGCGAGATAGTAAGAAATACCGCATACTCCCATACCGAATAGCCCAAAAAACGTCAGAAGATCAGGAGTCACCCATTGGGGCATTCTTGGTGCAAGCCATAAAAGAGCTTTTTTCTCCGGACCTGATAGAAAGCTGGTCTGAATTCTATGATCGCTCAAATTTTCTTTTTTCTTGTCAGGCATTAAATCCTCCTTGTCTATTTTTATGCCTTATCCTGCTTAGAAAGGATAACATAACTATACTTAATTTTATGATATTTTGCAAGTAAAAAGATTTACTAAAAAATATAAGCATTTTTTAGGAAGATTTACAACTGTAATTGTAAAATTTATGTAAATGTTTATTCAATAAATTATTCTAAAAATTTTATATGATTAACCAATCTTCAAATCGCAGCAAGGCTTTTTTGGAGTGTAACTTTTTCAAAATCAGCACGTCTATGTTTTTGTGCAGACGTCAACAAGTCTAGTGGTTTTAA
Source organism: Candidatus Zhuqueibacterota bacterium (assembly GCA_003645915.1). GTDB lineage: Bacteria > Zhuqueibacterota > QNDG01 > QNDG01 > QNDG01 > QNDG01. The sequence continues at coordinate 2,418 of QNDG01000409.1, forward strand.
ACAAAGGTGTTTAAATGAACAGATTTTATAAAACCGGATTAATTATTTTAATTTTTTGCTTTAATTTTGCGGGTTATTTATCCGGCAGAGGAAATACTCCCGGTGAAAATATTAAAACCAACTTTATAAATTATCATAACATTGATAAAACAAGGCAGATTACAAGAGGGCGGGGTGTTAAAGTTGTTGTACTGGACTGGATGTTTAATATAAAATCCGATTCTTCAGGAAAATATATAGATCCCGTATCTTTGGTTCCAAATCAGGATATCGGGGTTTATAAGCCATGGCACGGTGAATGGATGGCTGAAATTATTCATCAGATTGCTCCTGACTGCAAGATAATTCCTGTAAGAGCAAGACCTGCAAGTGTAGAAAATGAAGATGCTCTTTCCGAAAAACCTTATGAGAAATATATAATAGAAGGCATCGGGCTTGCAGCGGACAAAGGAGCAGTTGCTGTTACAAATTCAATGGGCCCGCTGAAACAATCGGAAGAACTTAATAAAGCTGTCAGATATGCAGAGAAAAGAGGTACGGTTTTTATTGATGTACATCCTGAATACCTGAAAATTGAAAATAAAAGGTATGTTTTATGTGATTCAGTGCAGTTA
>QNDG01000410.1 GCA_003645915.1 Candidatus Zhuqueibacterota bacterium
GAGTTGAATCGTTTGAAAAGTTGAATCAATTATTTATAGAGGGAATAAGTAAATTAGAACATTTTCAGGGGAGACGGATAGTAAAAATTTGAAAATAGATGCATCAGTAGCGCTTCAGGATATCCAATTTTCTACTGACATTGATCTGTTAAATGATGTTAGAGAACACACAGAACGGATAATTGATGCAATCTTGGAACCTGGAGAAGGAGTTTGTGTAGATTATTTTCTGTGAAATTTTTAAAAGGTTATTATATATACCACTTTCTCAAGTAGCTGTAAATTCCACTTTTTTGCGAACCGGCTCTTGACTTTTTATCATCATTGATAAAATAGATTTTTAAAAATTCATATATTTTATTGTAAAGAATATCACTTACTCTTATTTCCCTGTTTATGGTTCAGAATAAAAATAGGTCTGTAAAATTTATCCTGAATGGGTAAAAAATAGTTATTTATGGTTAATAAGTACCTGGTTAATATTGCCTAAAATTTAGCCCTTTTTATAAGCTCAATAATATTAAATAATTACAAATGATTTATATGGCACATAATTTGCTCATTAACAGGACGGTTAATAATTGAGTGGAATTTGTTATACAGGGAAATGGAATGAGTATCAAAAGGAATATCTTAGTTGTTGATGATGAAGAAGGATTCCGAAAGCTGTTGAAAAAAGGACTTTCCAGAAAGTATCCTGACTACCAAATTTCCGAAGCAGAAAACGGTGAGCAGGCTCTTAATGTGCTTAACTCAGGAAGTTTTGATCTTGCCATACTGGATGTTAATATGCCTGAAATGGATGGATTTGAAGTCCTGTCGTATGTTCGTAAAAGCGAAGAAATAAAAAATATGCACGTAATAATGTGTACAGGATCTAATGATAAGGAAGAGGTCCTAAGAATTATTAAGATGGGGGTTTCCGGTTATATTGTAAAATCAACAGATACGGATGAAATGTTAAAAAAGCTGTTCGGATTAATTGATAAGATATTTTCATCAGACTTGCTTATTGCCCGGAACAGTAACGAACAGGAGAAATTGGATAGTATAAAGTCTGCAAATTTTAAGCTTATAATTGCAGATGAAAGTTTTGAATTAAGGCAGCTTGTATCAAAACTGTTTAGTATGTATTACACAATTTATGAATGTGAAAATATGAGCAGTCTTCAAAAAATTTGTTTCTCAGAAAAACCGGATGTTATTCTTTTTGGAAAAACCTCAGATACCCATGACTTGAGGATGATGATTCCGAGAGTAAGACAGTTTGCAAAAGAAACGGGCGCTGTATTGGTTATAGTTTATCCTAATAAAAATTTTAAACACATGGAAGGAAATAATAGCAATATTAACCATGATATATCAATTATAAGAACATTGAATCCCGAACTTCTTAAGGAACAAATCCGGAGAGTTCTTAAAATTCCCGGATTTAAATTTTCAGTAAGCGGCAGCAGTCTTAACATTGTTTTAAGAGAGGGATATCCTGGCGATGAAAATTCATCTGAAGAGTTGAAAAACAGGATAACGGAATTACTGAACGATAATTATTCCGGGTTGTATTTTGATTTATCACAATGGGAAAACGGATCTGAAGAAAAAGCGGAAAAAGAAAAACTGCTTGCAGGGTTAATACAGGATTTAAAGAAAACAGACAAAAAAGTGTATGTCACAGGTAAAGATTTTTCAGAGGATAGTCCTCTTTCTGAATATGTTTTTAAGGAGAATGAATCAAAAGAAAAAACAGAATAGACATAATTTATAGTAAGGAGAATGTTATGGCAAAACAGAGAACAAAAGAAGAAGTGGAAATTGCTGTGCCAATCGGACTGCTTTGGGAAAAAATGCTTATAGTGCCTGTTGTTGGTATTCTGGATTCACGAAGAACACAAATTTTGATGGAGGATATGCTGGAGAGCATTCAGTTACACAAAGCAAAGGTCCTGATACTTGATGTGCTTGGTGTTGCTGCAGTTGACAGTGCAGTTGCAAATCATATTATAAAAATTACCAAGGCGACAAAGCTGATGGGGTGTGAGTGCATTATATCCGGCATTTCTCCTGCAATAAGCGAGACAATGGTGAGCCTTGGTATTGAAATTGAAGGCGTTGAAACAACTTCAGCTCTCAGTGATGCATTGGAACTGGCCTTTAGTAGGGTAGGATATCATATTGTAAAAAAAGAGAATTAGCAGGATCGCTTAATGGATTTGAGATCCCCCAAAATGTCTTATAGAAATCCACTCAACAGTATTACTCTTGACGTAAGACACAATTACATGTCCGTTTTTATTAACATCGAACCGGACGATTCTGTTCTGGAATATTTAAAAAACGCTGTTTTACAGGAAATCCGTATCACTAGGGTAAAAAAAATTATTATAGATCTCTCAGGTGTGAGGATTGTGGATTCCTTACTTTTTAAAAAAATAGAAGCTCTGTGCAAAATGATAAATATGATGGGAGCTGAGGCTGTTTTAACCGGGATCAGTCCGGGAGTGGCAGTTGCTCTTGTTGACAGCGGGGTTGATTTCAGTGATGTTTTGATTAAACAGTCCGTAGAAGATGCAGAGGAGTATATAGCTCAATTATGCAGGGGAAAATCGACATCGCAAAACATTAATGCGGATTATGAAGACCCTGAATCAAAGGACAATACTGATAATTCGGGGGAATAATTGAAATCTCAGAGAATAAAAGAAAAGGAACAATCAATCCGGATTATAATCAGAGATGAAAAATCAATTAACAATGCTGTTTATAAAGCAAAGGTTGCAGCACAGAACTGCGGATTCAGCATAATTGACAGTACGTTAATTGCAACTGCTGCATCTGAACTGGCAAGAAATGTACTGGTTCACGGGGCAGGCGGAGAAGTTTCTATCATAATATTAAACAGCAATGGAATGTCTGGTGTTGAAATTATTGCAGAGGATAAAGGCCCTGGTATTTCTGATGTAGAGCAGGCTTTTAAAGATGGTTACAGTACAAGAGGAACACTCGGAGTAGGGTTACCGGCTGTAAAAAGA
>QNDG01000411.1 GCA_003645915.1 Candidatus Zhuqueibacterota bacterium
CAATTAAATGATACATATACCAGTTAGGTGTTCTGTTATCAGCTACAGGAAGAATTCTGAAGTATCCTTTCTGCTGCTTAAGATACGCAACTTCTCCGGTATCTGCAAAATAAGCCTTTTGATCTGCTACAGGTTTGGGTTCTATAAATCTGCGGTCTAATGTCCAGAAATCCACAACAACTATTGCAATCAGTAAAACAGGTAGTATTCTTTTATTCATTTTCTGTCTTAATGTCTGAATTATAAAAATAACAGCAAGAGAAACATATAAAAGCTCTTTGAACCCATCAGCAAGTGCAAGGCTGTAAGCCTGGTCTGCTCCGGCTCTGGCTTTTGCAGCCCATCCGAGATATACACCTTTACCCAGAAGAATAAAGAGGAAAATTCCGCCTGTTATACCTGCAAAAATAAACAGATAATTTTTAACTCTTTTCAACTTCTTTTCGTCTTTCCCGTCAAATTGCAGAACTGCCTGAAGTCCGAATCCTGCAAGCAAAACCATTGAAATTTGCAGAAGAATGTGAATCATTTTGGGCGCTCTGAATTTATTGAAAAGAGGGAATAATTTAAACATTGGTCCGTACAAAATTGGAAAATGCTTGCCAAAAGATATAAATAATGCAATTAAAGCTATAATTAAAAAGAAATCTGTTGTTCTGTTTCTTTTTAGCACAACTGCTGTACCTGCAAGCAGTAAAACAATGGAACCAAAATACATGGGGAAATCAGTAAAAGGCATTGCGCCCCAGTATGTTTCCCTGCCGAACCCCATAAAAGAAGGATTAAAGAACGTTAAAATTTCTGCAGGCGGAAATGACCAGTTTGTTGCATATCCGAAATTCAGACCTCCTGCGCCTCCTCTGATGGAATAATGCGAATACTCCCATACTGAAAGATTAACAACTGAAGAAACTACAAGCCCCATAAAAAATGCTCCTCCCAAAAGAACGCCCCCTTTAACAATTTTCCATAACCTTTCTTTATCCTTTATGGATAACACTACCCAGTAAATAAAATATATCACACAAAGAAGAACAGAATAAAAATTAATCTGTACATGAAATCTTAAAAGCTGGAATCCCACAGCCAGTGCAGTTAAAGAAAAATATAAAATATTTTGTTCTTTCAGCAATCTTTCCACAAGTAAAAAGACAAGAGGTATTAACGCAGCAGTTGCCAGTTTAGTTGTATGTCCAAATGCAGCATAAGCTACAATCTGAGGCATTAACAACAGAGCAATTGAAGAAAAAAGAGCAGGCACCGGATCAAGCTCTTTTTTCCTTAACAGAAGAAATAAAAGACCGCCAAAAAGAAGGTAATTGAGAAGAAGACGGGTAAAATCCGTCAGGGGTAGTACAAGTTTAAAAATCCAGATTACAGCATTAATAACGTCACTGGTTAAATCCATATACGGTGCGCGGGACAGGCTTGCGAATGAAGGCATTCCGGAAAAAATATACGGATTCCATAAAGGATAAGCGCCCTGACTGAAACTCTGTTTCACAAAGGGTTGAAAACTTTTTGATGCAATTGTATCCGGCGGAAGCAGAGTTTTATTGGAAAACATTACAGGACTATAAAAAATCAAAAGAATGATAAAGATAACTCCCACTGCAATCAGATCATGGTGTTTTCCCCATATTCTGCCGAGCTTACAGAAAAAACACTCACTGTTTTTATCCGAAGAATCATTTTTATTATTTAATTTCTTTGCCTTTGTTGCCATGCTGTCCTCCTGTTCGCCGAAGGTAATTATTCTGATAATTGATTATAGATATTAATTAAATTTTGAGACTGTGATTTCCAGTTAAACTTCTTTACCGCCCAGTTAAGAGCCTTTCTGCCCAGTTTTTCTGCAAAATCAGGATTATCCCTAAGATGTACAATAGCTTTCTTAAGTGCCTCTTTTGAATATTCAACTACAATACCGGATTCTGTCTGTTCTGTAATCTCTCCGCTTCTGGTTCCTTTTGTTGTTATCACAGGCCTGCCTGCAGCCATTGCCTCAAACTGTTTGTTGGCCGAAGCAATTCTGTTGTTATAATCTGAAGGATCAATCATACATACAACAGCATTACTCTTCTTTGTTATAGGAACAACTTCCTGTTGGGGAACCCTGCCGAGAAAAATAATATTTTTATACCTTTCCGAGGCTTCCGTTATTCCGGCCTGTAAAGAGCCTCCTCCTCCGATTATGAGTTTAACATCTCTTAAGTCCTTAACAACATCTATTAACTCAAGTAAAAACCGGGAAGGACTTAACACTCCAAGATAGCAGAGAGTAAATGTCCTGTTCTTTGGTAAAATATATTTTTTATTTTCTATATTTTTGTAATTGGAAACAACAACTGCTTCTTTATACCCGATATTCTTAAAATATTCAAAATAAGTTTCATCCGCAACAATTAGTTTATCAACTTTTTTGACAGCAATTTTTTCAATCAGAGAAAAAAACGGTTTTACTATCTTCGCTCTTCCTCTGCTCAATAGAGCCGTATAAATTTCATGGGCATCATAAATAAGACGTTTTTTCCCGAATAATTTATAAAAAATACCTGTAATAAGGACATCAAGATCATGACAATGCATAACATCAAAATTTAATCTGCCTGCAATTAAAATTACCCGGAACCAAAATGACAAAATCTGCAGAGACCACAATTGTCTGCCTTTTGGTACAGGACGAATCGTTATCACTTCTATTCCGTTAATTGAATCTTTTTCCGGATACCTGTAATCTCTGTCCCAGTCTATTACTGTAACCTCATGCCCTGCTGATGCAAGAGCTTCCGCTTCGGCAGCTACTCTGCTGTCATGACGGTAGGAATTTGCAACTATCATTAATATCTTCATGTTCGTTTTTAATCCTGATTACAGGTCAGTGCAGTACTTCGTTAAACACATCCGCCAGTTTTTGCGTTGATTTTTTTCTGCTGAACCCCTGTATGTAGGCTTGATCCCTTTTGCCTTCAATTAAGGGTTTTTTGTTTTTAAACCTGTTAAAACTTTTTACTATAAAAGATACCTG
>QNDG01000412.1 GCA_003645915.1 Candidatus Zhuqueibacterota bacterium
TAACCATAACATTTTTAATGGAACCTTCATAGGTATTTTTTGCCATATTGTAACGAACACCTACACTGGCGGAAAACTGATCGGTTAATGCGTAAGCTATGCCTGTCTGAAATCCGTAATACACTGAAGAGCCCTTGAAATCAAGGTCAACAGTAGAAATTCCCATTGCTGCCACTATTTTCAGCGCCATCATCTCCAAATCAGGAAGGCCCTTTTTAAAGTCAGCTGTACCTCCGCCTGCAACAGGTTCAAAGCCAAATGCTGCTGCAAACTTGCCTTTTTTGTAAACAGCATAAAAATTGGGGAAAACCGGAACAAAAATATCACCCTTGTATTCATTTGTGTTTAATATTGCAAGTGAGTTGGTGATTGTTCTTGTTTTAGATATTGTCTGGCTGTAAAATGCAAGGAAAAATCCGTCGGAAAGCTGTGTCATTCCTGCCGGATTAAAATAAACCGCATCGATCTGGGTGGATGCATTACGTGCAAGCATTCGTACAAACTGAACACTCTGATTTGTATTGGTCAGAATACCGCCTGCAAAAGCGATCTGAAACAGAGCCAATACCATAATTACTGCTACAACCTTTGTTTTCATGTTTTACCTCCCGCTTTGATTTTTTTAACAGAAATTCTCTTAACATTTAACTTCTAAAGTATAGAGATATCCCCTTTTCTGTCAAATTTGTGATGTGAAATTATGGATGGTTATATATAAAATAAAATAAATTGGGATTTTGTCAACATCTTTCTTTTACAAGAGAAAAACAAATATTGGAAGAGGCTTGGCCTGTTGAAAAACAGCTTGAATAATCAGTTTGATTTTATTATATTTATAGATAATATTTTTAGCTTGGAGATTTATTTATGAAAGCGATTAAATATCTGTTTCTATGGGTATTTCTGGTTTATCTTGGTTGTGCTTCCTCTCAATTCGGCTGGAATCAGGAGCCCGGAGATTCAGGGGAAAATGTGAAAATGAACGAGGAGTTTGATCCTCTCTCCCTTGATGATGACGATATATCAATTGATATTGATAAGGCAGCAGGAACAGAAAAAACAGAACAGCCTGCTTCGTCGGACATTCAGTATAACAATCCTGTTTCTACAGATCTTACCAGTGGAGAGGATAAGACCGTACAGGGATTCAGAGTGCAGCTTCTTGCAACATCAGATGAGGAAATGGCAAGAGAAGAGAAAAAACGTGCGGTTTTTAAATTCGAGGACAAGGTATATCTTATTTTTGATGCGCCCATGTATAAAATCCGGGTTGGCGATTGCTTAACAAGAAAAGAGGCGGAAAAGTTGAAAAAACAGGCGGTCAGCCAGGGTTTTACAGATGCATGGATTGTGCCTTCTCAGGTTGTCAGGCGCTGAAAAACAGATATAATTAAATTTTGTCAGCTGTTTCACCCTTTTATTCCGGTTGACAGATGGCGATTGTAATTACGGATAATAAAGCAGGAGGGATTTTATGTCAGGGCATTCAAAATGGAGTACAATAAAAAGAAAAAAAGCAAAGGTTGATGCCCAGAAAGGTAAAATTTTTACCAAGCTGATTAAAGAAATAATTACTGCTGCCCGGGAAGGCGGAGGGGATGAAACCTGTAACCCGAGATTAAGGGTTGCAGTTGATGCAGCTAAGGCTGCAAATATGCCTCATGCAAATATTGAAAAAGCAATAAAAAGAGGAACCGGAGAGCTTCCGGGTGTTGTTTATGAAGAACGTGTTTACGAAGGATACGGCCCGGGTGGTGTGGCAATAATGGTTGAAACTTTAACGGATAATATAAACAGAACAACTGCTGAGGTCAGACATCTGTTAAGCAAGTACAACGGAAACCTGGGAGAAAACAACTGCGTTTCATGGATGTTTGAGAAAAAAGGAGTCTTTATTGTAGGTAAGGATGCATGCGAAGAAGAAAGGTTAATGGAAATTGTACTTGAAGCAGGTGCAGATGATTTGTCAGGAGACGAAGAAGTTTATGAGATTGAGTGTGCTCCCGAAGAGTTTAACAATGTTAAAACCGCCTTGGAAAAGGAGAATATTCCGATCTTATCCGCAGAAATTACAATGAATCCTAAAAATTCCGTTAAAGTGGAAGGAAAAGATCTGGAACAGGTTCTTAAACTTTTGGACGCTCTTGAAGATAACGATGATGTTCAGAAAGTGCATTCCAATTTTGAGTTTGACGGTCTGCCCGAGGAGGAATCCTGATTGAAAATTCTTGGGATTGACCCGGGTACAAGAATTGTTGGGTTTGGTCTTATAGAGCAGGTCGGAAACAGCAGATTTGCTGCTGTTGAGTACGGGAATATAAAAATTGATAAAAATCTGAGATTTTCAGATAAGCTGAAATACATTTATAATAATGTAAGTGAATTGATAAAACGTACCCAGCCTGACATTACTGCTGTGGAAGAAGTGTTTGTATCCAATAATGCAAAAACAACTCTCAGGCTTGGCCATGCAAGAGGTGTGATAATTCTTGCAGCTGCTCAGGCCGGCATTTCTGTTGAGGAGTATGCTCCGAGAGAAGTTAAACAAGCAGTTGTAGGATTTGGCAATGCTTCAAAGTCTCAGATTCAGCATATGGTGATCCGGATTCTGGAGTTGACTGATACAGGTTTACAGGAGGATACTGCAGACAGCCTTGCTGTTGCGCTGTGCTGCGGACTCCGGGGTTTAAGAGATGTAAAAATTCCGGAGAAAAAACAATGATTTCGTATATCAAAGGCATACTTGCTGAAAAGAATCCTACGTCAATTGTAATCGAAACAGGCGGAATCGGATATCAGATTGAAATACCCCTGTCAAGTTTTGATGCAATGGGTGAAACAGGAGATGAAATTGTAATACTGACATATCTTCACGTCAGAGAAGACAAAATGACTCTCTATGGATTTGCTACCGAAAAAGAGAGAAAAATTTTTCGTCTTTTAATCGGTATCTCCGGAGTGGGACCAAAGCTTGCGCAGGGAATTTTGTCAGGTATCAGCGCCAATGATCTTGTAGAAGCAATAA
>QNDG01000413.1 GCA_003645915.1 Candidatus Zhuqueibacterota bacterium
AGGAAGATAGACTATAAGCACATCTGACTCTCTGACTTTATCAATATGCATAAAAAAAACTTCTTTTGCCCTTTTATCATCATATGTAATTGAATTTTTATGGTTTTCAAAGGGGCAAAAAACTTCCGTTTCTTTATCATTGAAATTGGCTAGAATTATATCTTTAATTCTGTCTCTGTAAGACTGGTCATGTATGCTTTCACCTTTTATGGAACCCTGGATAATTCCGGCTATAAAAAATTTATATTTTTCTTCCCTACCTGCCATAGATCTCCCGTCTCAGATAATAGGATTACTCTCTCTTGTACGCCCGTGCTCTCTGTATCCAAGTGATCTGGGGATTTTATGCTGATCCGGATGTTTTGAACTGGGAATAACTCTTTTATACTGAATCTTTGTACCGCCAAAATTTGCCAGAATTCCCATATTGCTTTTTACAAAAGGCAGGCACCTTAATACCTGCTGAACTTCCACATCAGCAAGAGATTCCTGAACTCTTATTGACAACACAACAGCCTCATCAATAATAAAATCCACATTTAACCTTCCTACAAGAGCATCTTTGTAATTAATATCAATTAATTTGTCCTTTTCAAAAGACATATTACGCTCTGTAAATTCTATTTCAAGTGCATTTTTATAATAATCAACAGGGTAACCTGGCCCCAAAGTTTTATGCACTTCCATCAGCGCACCAATAATTGCATACACCTTCTCATTAATATTTTTTTGAAATGTCATTAACTCTCCTCCTTTTTCTGCGGGATATTTAAATAGTATAAAATTCTCATGCCTTCCAGAATCAGAAACGGTTCAACCCTGTTTATCATTTCAGACTTCTCAGATATTACAGAGGCCATTCCGCCTGTAGCAACTACAGTAATTTTATCCCTGCCAATTTCTTTTTTGATTTTCTTAATAATCCCATCTACAAGACTTACGCTTCCCCACATTATACCCGATTGCATGGCACTTTCAGTGGAATCACCGATAACATTATCAGGAAAAACCATATCAACTCTGGGAAGTTTTGCAGCGAGACGGTGGAGTTCCTGAGAAATCCCCTTTAACCCCAAAGCAATTACTCCTCCGGTATATTCTCCTTTTTCCGTTACAACATCAAATGTTGTGGCTGTTCCGAAATCAAGAATAATTACAGGTCCTCCAAAAAGTTTGTATCCTGCAACTGCATTACAAATCCTGTCTGCTCCTATTGAAGAAGGTGATGCATATTTAAAAACAATCCCTGTTTCAATTTCCGAAGAGACTTCAACAGGTGTAATAGACATATATGTTTGTACCATCTCTTTAAATACCTGAGTCAAAGACGGCACTACAGAAGATATAACTGCAGAATCAATAGATTTCTTTTCAATCCCCTTTTCTTTCAGCATCATATTAAGCAGAATCCAGCTTTCATCGGAAGTTCTGTTAATTCTGCTTGATACTCTTCCGTGAAACACAAGAGTTTTATTTTCATAAACTCCGAAAACTGTCTCGGTATTTCCCACATCAATTACAAGCAGCATTTCTTCTCCGATCTTAAAGGTCATGCAGGTCTTCCTCAACTGCTTTTATCGCCTGTTCCTGTGTTTTATAAACTTCAATCACATCAGTCAAATGGGCAATCTTTACCAAAGACTCTATTCTTGGATTCATACAGCAAAAAATAACATCCTTATCAACATTTTCTGCTTGTCTTATTCCAAATAAAAAAGACCCCAGTCCGGTACTGTCCATGCGTTGAACATTTTCCATATTTATAACAAGAAATTCGCAGTCACCTGAAATCATCTTTAAAAAAGCAGTTTTCATTTCAGGAGCCTCATTTGAAGTCAACTGCTCCTCATCGATCTTTACAACCTTAATTACTCCTTTTTTTTCTTCTTCATACCTCATATAAATTACTCCCTGTTAAGTAATTTTCTCTGAGCAAAGCTAAAATAGCTGTCTTTTGTTATTATTACATGATCCGTTAACGGTATTCCCAGTACCTTTCCTGCTTTTTCAAGCTGTTCCGTAACCTTCACATCGCTCTGCGAAGGCATCGCATTACCGGACGGATGATTATGTATTACAATTATACTTGCAGCATTGTAATCAACTGCTATTTTAAAAACCTCTCTCGGATGCACAAGACTTGCGTTCAAAATACCTTCTGTTACAACTTTTTCAACAATAATCCTGTTAGCGCTGTTTAATAAAATTACTCTGAATATTTCCCGCTTCAGATCTCTTACAACAGGACGATACAAACTGACAACATCTTCAACGCAGGTTATTTTTTTTATATTTTTATATTCCTTTATATCCGCTCTTCTTCCAATCTCAAAAGCGGAAAGGATCCTTGCTGCTGCTGCAGGCCCTATACCCTTGATTTTAAGAAGCTCTCCGGCAGTGCACCCTGCCATTACCGGCAGCCCGGAATATTTATGTACTATTCCCCTTGCCAGATCAAGTGCAGAAATATTTCTTGTCCCTGAGCCTATCTGAAGTGCCAGGAGTTCAGCATCACTTAATACATGAGAGCCATGTTTTAAAAGTTTCTCTCTCGGACGATCCTCTTTAGGCCACTCTTTAATTGTGGATCCCGAAATCTCAGACCGGTTCATAATATCCCCCGTTTAACAGATGACCGGTGTCAAAGCTAAAGATGCAAGTGCTGTTGTTTTTTTCCGGACAATTCCCATAATTTGGCGTATTTTACAAATACATAAAAAGATGAGAAAATCGCAAGTAAAAAACCCTGGAACCCGTCCAGAAACCCTCTTTTTAATATAAACATTTTAAAGAACATGTGCCAGCTTCTTATTATCATAGAGATAATTGAAGTTTTTCTTCCTTTTTCAAATAATTCCTTTGCTGCAAGCGACGTGTAAACATTAAATTTGTCAAAATAGTGTTTAATTGATTTATCGGTATAATGATCAATATTACCATTTATCGTTTTTACTCTTCCGTTTATAATAAGCTTTTCATGAACCAGCTCTTCTCCGAATCTGCACAGATCTTTAC
>QNDG01000414.1 GCA_003645915.1 Candidatus Zhuqueibacterota bacterium
CGGAACAGCGATTGGCAGAGGAAGAGGAGAAGATCTTACTGATTTTGATTTTCCTGAAAAGTGGTTTGTTGTACTTGTTTGTCCGGGCATAAATATTTCAACTGCATGGGCTTATAAAGAATTCAAATTTGCCTTGACAAATGATAAAAAAATCACTAACTTTAATGCACTTTTCTCAGGCTTGCAGCCGGACAAGTGGCAGGAATATCTGTCGAACGATCTGGAAAAGCCTGTTTTCGGTTCCTATCCGGAATTAAAAAAGATTAAAGATCTTTTGTACGAAAACGGAGCTTTTTATGCAAGCATGTCGGGAAGCGGTTCAACGGTTTACGGTCTTTTTACGGACAAAGAGGCCGGGATTAAAGCCGGAAAGTTCTTTTCCAAAAAGTACGAATCTTATGTTTGCAGGCCGATTACTAACCGCCTTAGAAAGAACATGTTGGATTAAAGATTTTATTTCAGGGGGCGGACTTGCAAATTACTAATGTAGAGATTAATTTACGTAATGAGAAAAAATTAAAAGGTTTTGCAAACATAGAATTGGATGGTTTGTTTGTTGTACGTGGGCTCAAGATAATAAGAGGCACAAAGGGTTATTTTATTGCAATGCCCAGTAAACCCAAATACGACGGCTCTTTTGTAGATATTGCTCATCCAATAAAGAGGGAATTCAGGACAGTTATAGAAAATACGGTTCTTGCTAAATACTGGGACGAGGTTAAAAGAACAGGCGTTTGTGAACAAACGTGTAATAGTGAGTACGGTTTTTAAAAAGCTGTTGTGTAATAAATTGGTGTTTGATTTATAGGTTTTATTGGGGCGTCGTCAAGTGGTAAGACACATGGTTTTGGTCCATGCATTCGGGGGTTCGAATCCTCCCGCCCCAGCTAATTATGGCTGTTAAAAGGTTTATATGCAGGTTTATAATTTGCCCGGTCAATGATCATGTGCTGGTACCGGGTTTTTAAGTTTATAATAAAACCAAGTGAAAAATAATGAAGATTGTTTCAGGAAGAGCCAATCAGAAATTGGCTGAAAGTATTTCGAAACATTTAAAGATGCCGCTGGCGGATGTTGAGCTGACAACATTCAAAGACGGTGAAATTAAGGTGAAGTACAGAGAGAATATCCGCGGAGTTGATCTTTTTATAATTCAGCCAACAAATCCGCCTGCGGATAATCTTCTTGAGCTTTTACTTCTTATTGATGCGGCAAAAAGGGCATCTGCCCGAAGAATTAATGCTGTAATACCTTATTTCGGGTATGCAAGGCAGGACAGAAAGGATGAGCCCAGGGTTGCAATATCTTCAAAGCTTGTTGCGGATTTGATTTCCGTGGCAGGTGCGGACAGAATTTTAACAATGGATCTGCACAATGCTTCTATTCAGGGATTTTTTGATATACCCTTTGACCATCTTTATGGCTCTGTAATATTTGTTGATGCCATAAAAAAACTTAAGCTAAAGGACTTTGTGGTTGTTGCTCCGGATATAGGAAGCACAAGAAGGGCAAGGGCTTATGCAAGAAGACTTCATGCGGATTTTGCTCTTGTTGACAAGAGACGCAGAGGGCCGAATGAAGTTGAAGGAATGACCTTAATAGGTGATGTTAAAGGAAGAGATGTTATTCTTGTTGATGATATGATTGACACTGCCGGGACAATCTGCGGAGCAGCTTCTTTGTTAAAAGAAGCTGGTGCAAACAAAATTGTTGCAGTGGGAACTCATCCGCTTTTTTCCGGTCAGGCTATTGAAAGATTGAATTCTTCTGATATTTCTAAAGTGATTGTGAGCAATACAATCGCCATACAGGATCATAAAATCAAACAGTGCGGCTCTTGTCTTGAAGTTGTTTCTGCAGCACCGCTTTTTGCAGATGCAATAAATAGAATTAACAAAGAAGAATCAATCAGTTCGTTATTTAACTAAGAATGGAATTATAAAGAAAGGAAGTGAGGCAACAGATGCCCCAGGTGACATTAAATGTAGAAATCAGAGAAGAAAAAGGCCACAGCGCAGGAAGAAAACTCAGAAGAGAAGGAAGAGTGCCGGGAGTATATTATGCTCATGGTGACAAAGCTGTTACCATAGTTCTTAATACAAGAGAGCTTAAAAGAGTAATGAATACTGAAGTTAATATTCTTGATGTTGTTTTCCCGGGAAATAAAATTAAAAAATCGGTATTAAAAGATGTGCAGGTAGATCCTATTACAGATGAACCTGTGCATGTTGATTTAATGGGTATTAATCTTAAAGAGAAAATCCGTCTTAAAATTCCTGTTCTTCTTAAAGGAACTCCTGTGGGTGTTAAAGATCAGGGCGGAGTTCTGGTTCATCCCACAAGAGAGATTGAAGTAGAAGGATTACCGCTTGATCTGCCTGAACATGTTGAGATAGACATATCCGATTTAAGTATCGGCGATTCGGTTACTGTAGCAAATCTGGAATCTGATAAATATGTTTTTGTGGCTGATGAGCACGAAGTTATTGCTAATGTAATTCATCCGAGGGTTGCAGAAGTAACAACTGCTGAAGAAGAAGTTGAAGGAGAAGAGGGAGAAGAAGGCGAAGAAACTGCAACAGAGAGCAGTGAGGAAGCCGGCCAGCAGTAAAATTAATCAGAAACAAGTAGTTGCTTGTTTCCCTGCCCTTTTTGATATGGAAAGGGCCCAATGACCAAAGGGAGGAAAATTAATGCGGCAGTATGAAACAACTTTTGTTATTGACACTCATCTTGCTGATGAGGCAATTGAAAAAGCAATTGAAAAGTACAAAGATTTTATCTCCGGTAACGGGGGCACGGTTATTAATGTTGACAGATGGGGTAAACGCAGACTTGCCTATGAGATCAGGAAAAAGCAATACGGATACTATGTCTGCATTCGTTTTGAAGCCGATGCCACATTTAATGAAAAACTGGAGAAAGAGTTCAAACTTGACGGATCCATACTTCGTTATCTGACTTTATTAATCTCCAAAGCACAACTGCAGGAAGAAGCAAG
>QNDG01000415.1 GCA_003645915.1 Candidatus Zhuqueibacterota bacterium
TAAATTGCGCTCCAAAAAACAGGGCTGTTCCTGCTGAAAACATTAAAAATAATTTTCCGTTTTCATACGGGATTTTATAATACCTGCCTGCCATTATATGAGTTGAAATAAAGAGAACCACAAAAGATATAATTGTTGCAGCAGCAGCTCCAAACATTTTATACTTTGGTATTAAAAGAAAATTTAATCCTATATTTGCAAATGCGGCTGCAGCTGTTAAAACCGCAATATATAAGGTCTTTTTCTTTAAAAGCAGACCCATGTTAACAACAGATCTTGCTCCGCTGAAAATGTAGGCAATTATTATCAGGGGTACAATTCTGTATGCAGGCCAATAATCAGCTGATCTTGCAAACAGATGAACTATCTCTTTTGAGAAAACAGAAATGCCAAGCCCTGCCCATACAAGAATGAAAACAAAATATGTGAGCACTTTACTGTAAAAACGCTTATCTCCGTCCTTCCCGTACATATTGTAAGAAATAGGTCTGATACTCAGCAGAAACGCCTGAATCAAGACCATATTCAATACTCCGGCTATCTTGTAACCTAAGCTGTAAAGCCCTACTTCTCTATAATCTACAAGCATTTTAAGAATATACCTGTCGCCCATGTTCAGGATCATACCTGCAAGAGAACTAAAGACCAATGGAAAACCGAAAATAACAGCTGCCTTTAACGGCGATAATACAATAACAGGGCGCAGCAGTTTTAACATAAAAGGTAAAAGCACTATCAGCATTACTGCTTCGCCCGCCAGCATGGAATAGATAATGCCTTTTATCCCTATTTTTATTACTGCAACAAAATAGATATTCAGCACAAGTGTTGTAAAAAGTTTTAAAAGATTTGCCACAGTATAAAGTACGGCTTTCTGGCCTGACCGCAGTACATTAAGAAAAAGAGTTGTTACCAATTTAAGAGCAATAATAATAAGAGCAAATCTGAAGTAAAATATAAGTTCCGCATTACCCACAATGTATGGTAAAAACGCATTACCTGCAATATTCAGGACAATTCCGATATTTACAAGAAAGGCAAATGACGAGAAAAAAAGTTCTTCTCTCTTTTCTCCGTATTCATCAGAGTTATAAAAACGCATGTATGCCTGCCCCAGTCCGAACATAAACACCTGAGACAGAATAAGTATTGTCACTTCAACAATACCGAGAACTCCATAATCAGAAAGGGATACATGGGAGGTATAAACAGGAAGTAAAATAACACCTATGGCTTTGGCTGCAATATTGCCGAACCCGTAAACAGCTGTATGACGTACAGTCTTTTTAATGTTGTGCAGCATTGATTGTTAAGATCCCGTTTAAATTTTGTATCCGTAAATTTCTGCCAAATCTTTGCAAAAATAAGAAAGTTCCTGTTTCTGATTTTTATCCCAACTTTCATATCCGGGGAAATCCCCACCCTTTTGGAAATTTACTTTTTTCTGCATCTGTTTTACAACTTTGTTTGCTGAAATATTCACATCGGCAAATTTTATCAACTCCATTACTTTGTCTGTAGAAAGCTTTGAGAAATCAAAAGAAAAAAACCTGTTCTCAGGTATTTTCTTTTTAAAATCCTCTATAAAAAGGTTTGTCTCCCTCCACAACCAGGCGTTTTTCTGAATTAAGGATAGTTGTTCCCACTTTTCATACTCTGGCATAAAGGAAAGAGGCCTGATAAATGCCTGTGAGCTTATATTTTTTTCTGTGAACCAGCCGCGTCTTACCGCAGAACGTACAAAATCTCCGGGATGCCTGTAAACATGTACAAATATCGCGTTTGGCAGGAGCTCTGCAATTGCAGGAGCAAAAAAAGTAAGATAATGATTTGTTTCTGCGAAACGTTTTTTTGTTTTATAGCAGTAACGAAGATAAGTCTCTCTGCCCGCAAGAAAGATTTCACTTACTGCACTTACAGCTGTATTATACTCTATCTCCCCTTGTTTTGCTTTATAAAATAAATTAAAGGCAAATTTATTCTGAAACGCAAGGTTAGGCACTGCTTCATGTTCTGTCTTCAAATTCTTATCATGACTCAGAAGCGCCTGGAACCAGTTTGTCCCGCACCTTCCCGTTGAAAGGAAGAATATGGGTCTTTCAATATCAAGAAAAGAATTCTTCCTTAATGAGAATATTGTTCCCATTCTCTTTGGGAGCCCGAACTTCAGGATTGAACACACACTCTCTACTGACAAATCTTTTAAAAACAGAGAGATCCTTTTATAAAAGTTGTATTGAGATTCCGGTTTATACATAAACGCCCTTAATTAGAAGAAGAACAATTCCCCGAGTCTCAAAGATCCCGGGAAATTGTTCTTTTAGTATTCAATGATCTATATCTATTTTACACAGTTGCTCTGTGCAGAGTTCTTTTCAGTTTTTTTATCTTCTTTCTTGCCTTTCTTGCTGCTTCCGGATCCTTTTCTTTAAGGGCTTTGTCACGCACAGCTTTGAATTTTTTGATCTGCGACTTTATCTCAGTCTTATTTACACCTACAACTTCGTGATGTTCGTGCATATCAATATTCAAAGCCTTACACAAAGCTTCCAGAAGGTGATCTTTATTCAACTGAGTATAACCCTGGACTGCTTCGTGTTCAATGCCTTTTGCAATTTCTTTAAGCTCAGCAAGAGTCTTTTTCTTTAATTCTTTATAAGTATAAGACATTCTTTTTAGCCTCCTTTTAACATAAGCATTGATAAAAATCCGTTTTTTACTTTAATCCGCGTCTTTCAAGAAGCGCATTTATATCCGGATCTGCACCTCGGAATCTTCTGTAAAGCACCATAGGATCATCTGTACCGCCCTTTGACAATACATTGTTCCGGAATTTCTTTGCTGTTACCTTGTCAAAAAGACCGTGTTCCTTAAATGCTTCAAACGCATCTGCATCCAGTACCTCTGCCCATACATAACTGTAATAACCGGAAGAATATCCTCCTGAAAAAATATGCCTGAAATATGTGCTTCTGTAACGAACGACTATTTCTGGTATTA
>QNDG01000416.1 GCA_003645915.1 Candidatus Zhuqueibacterota bacterium
AATGAAAATGTTTTCCCTTGAAGCAGCGCTGTTTTATAGATAACAGAGGTATCGTATTTCTCTTTTGACGGGTAGATGCAGATAATTACTTTACATGAAACATAGTGCCTTTTTCCTGAATCAAGAAGTTCAGTACAGGAATTTGCTGGCTTTAAAACTGCATAACAATCTCCTTTCGTTGTGTTAAATGTGACCGGGACTTACATTTTACGGATGGAAAGGTACGTTTAAGATAATTGTTTTATGTGAATATAGAAATAATTATGTATTTGAGAAGGAGATGATATGAATCAGGAAGTGAAAGCAGACTTTGTTAATGATTTAGTAGATTATCAGGAGAAATCAGTTGTAAGCAGAACTATTTTAAAAAAAGACACTGGTACAATTTCATTGTTTGCGTTTAGTGAAGGCCAGGCACTTAGCGAACACACAGCCCCATTTGATGCTATGGTGTATATTCTTGATGGCAAAGCAGAAATCACTATTACATATTTTAGAAGCAGGCCAAATGATTATTATGCCAGCCAATGAGCCTCATTCTTTAAAGGCAGCAGAAAAGTTTAAAATGTTGTTAACAATGATAAAATTATAAAAATTGCATTTAATAATAACATGAAGAGTACTCGCGTTTTACAAGCTTTGTATGTTCAATGTTCTATGCTGTACAAACATTATTGATATTGAAATATAGTATATTTTCTAAATATGGTCAGGTCAAAGGATTTTTTAATAGAGAATTTATCAAGACAGGTATTTTACCAAACGAATTCAGGAAGCTTTTCAATACAGTATTTGAGTATTAACAATTGTATGAATGTGGATTGAAAACGTTGTTTTTTTCCAATTACTTGTATTCATCGGAATATCTTTTTCAGGGAGTGTTAACGCTTGTTCTTAAACTGGTTATGTTCATGTCCCGGATCAGTTAAAAGATTCATCAAGATTAGGTTCAGGTCTTTAAAGATTTATGTCTACTTTTTTGGAACATATTAAAAATAGTTTCGTTACTTTATTACTGTAAACTTTATATAAACTTTCAGGAGGTGGTTATGGAAAAGAGGTTTCTGATGATAGCGTTTTCTCTTTTTATGCTTGTTTTTTTATCCGGCTGCAGTAAAAAAATGCAGTATCCTAGGACCAGGCGGGTTGATGTTACAGATGACTATTTCGGCACAAAAGTATCTGATCCCTACAGGTGGCTTGAAGATGATAATTCGGAAGAAACAAAGGCATGGGTTAAAGCGGAAAATGAAGTAACATTTAAGTATCTGAAAAAAATTAAAGCAAGAAAAAAGATCGAAAAGAGACTTACAGAGCTCTGGAATTATGAAAAATACGGGCTGCCGTGGAAAAAAGGAGGCAAGTACTTTTTTTCAAAGAACGACGGCCTTCAAAATCAGTCCGTGCTTTATGTCCAGACTTCCCCTGAAGCTCAGCCTGAAGTTCTGCTGGATCCTAACAAACTGAGTGAGGACGGTACAGTTGCTCTTGCAATTAGAAGTGTGAATGAGCAGGGTAAATATCTTGCATACGGCACTTCTTCAGGAGGTTCTGACTGGAGAGAAATTTTTGTCAGAGATGTTGAAACAAAAAAAGACCTGCCTGATCATCTGAAGTGGATAAAATTTTCCGGAGCCTCGTGGTCAAAAGACGGCAAAGGTTTTTACTACTGCAGATATCCCGAGCCGAAAAAAGGAAAGGAACTTACTCAGCAGAATACAGGCCAGATGGTTTATTATCACAGGGTTAACACAACTCAGGATAAAGACGTGCTGGTTTACAGAGATAAAAAACATCCCAACAGAGGAGCTTATCCTTATGTAACGCGGGACGGAAAGTATCTTATCATAACTGTTACCCAGGGAACTGACAGCAAAAATAGAGTTTACTACATGGATCTGAAAAAGGGCATAAAAGGTCGTGTAGTAAAGCTTCTTGATGATTTCGATGCTTCATATTCATATATTGACAACGACGGCGAGGTGTTTTATTTCCGAACAGACCTGAATGCCCCGAGAGGAAAAATAATTGCAGTTAACATTAAAAAACCGTCAAAAAGACACTGGAAAGATATTGTACCGGAAAAAGATGACGTTCTCTCTTCTGTAACTGTTGTTAATAATGAATTTGTAACATCCTACATGCATGACGCGCACGACAGAATAATTATTTATAAAAAAGACGGGACTTTTGACAGGGAAATTGTTCTGCCTGCCATTGGATCAGTAGGAGGTATAAGCGGGAAGAAAAAGGATACTGAAATGTTCTATGGTTTCAGTTCGTATTCTTATCCTTATACAATTTATAAATATGATTTTAAAACAGGTAAGAGCAAAGTTTTTCATGCTCCGAAAGTAAAGTTTGATCCGGATGATTTTATTACAAAACAGGTATTTTACAAAAGTAAAGACGGTACAAAAATCCCCATGTTTATATCTTACAGAAAAGATCTTAATTTAAAAAAAGCTAATCCCTGTTATCTTTACGGATACGGCGGGTTTAACATAAGCCTTACTCCGTATTTCAGCGTATCAAATCTGCAGTGGATGGAAATGGGAGGCATACTTGCAATACCCAATATAAGAGGCGGCGGAGAGTATGGTATTGAATGGTACAAACAGGGCACCCTTGATAAAAAACAGAATGTTTTTGATGATTTTATTGCAGCTGCGGAATATCTTATTAAACAGGGATATACATCAAAGGATAAGCTTGCAATCGGAGGAGGCAGCAACGGCGGTCTTCTTGTGGGAGCATGTATGACTCAGCGTCCTGATCTTTATGCTGCGGCTCTTCCTGCGGTTGGTGTTATGGATATGTTAAGATATCATAAATTTACAATAGGATGGGCATGGGCTTCTGATTACGGAAGATCTGATAATCCAAAAGATTTTAAATATCTGTATGCATATTCCCCGTATCATAACCTGAAACCAGGGGTTTCGTATCCTGCTACGCTTGTGACTACTGCAGATCATGATGACAGAGTAGTACCTGC
>QNDG01000417.1 GCA_003645915.1 Candidatus Zhuqueibacterota bacterium
AAAATTTTAATTCTTAAAATCCCCTGAGGAATTTTTCACTCCCTTCTAATTGCTGTGGTAAGATCCGACCCCAATTTCATTTTTATATCATCAGCTTCACTATGTTTTGCAGAACTATTAACTAATGTTTTTACTTCATCATACTGTTTTATGCTAAAAAAAAGGCGCCCGAGACGAGCAGCCGTTTTAAAATCTCTGTACTCATCATACAATTCCTGCAAAAGATAAATAGCTTCGTTAAAACGATGCTCCTTTTCCGCTATTCGTACAAGAGAATGGTAATAAAATTTCATATCGGATTTTGATTTGCTTATGTCAATTTTTCTGTAAGCAGATTCCGCACTTGTATTATCACCGAGAAATTCATACGACTTACCAAGAAGTCTGTAAATTTTGTTAACAGACAACCCTTTTCCCGAATTAAATTCGAGATCATTTTTTAAAGAACTCTGTTTTACTTTCTCAAGTAAGTTTTTACAGAGATTTACAGATTCTGCATACCTTTTATTTTTAAAATAATAATTTGCGAGATACCAGACAGAACTGTCTGACCAGACACTATTTGTAAATTCTCTGGAAATTTTATTAAGAGAAGCCTCCGCAAAGTTCGAATCCCCTGTATTTAATCTGCACACTGCTCTGTAAAAATATACTTCAGGTAATTTAATGCTTTTGGGCAGATTCCTTAAAAACATACCAGACAACGAATCGCAAACAGCATATTCTCTTTTTTTATAATTAATCTTAATATTTTGGAATAAAGATCTTGCAAATATCACTTTGTTCTTAGTGATTTTAACACATTTTGTATAAAAATAAACTGCTGAATCCGGTTTCTGATTTTGACTATAATATTCACCAAGATAAAAATAAGCATCTTCGTTCTTATTATCCGGGTATTCAGATATATATTTTCTGTAAATATTAAAAGCCTTTTCCCTATTATATTTCTCATAAATTTTTGCTGATAAAAGAAGAGAATTTTGTTTTATCACTGTATTCACTGTACTATTATTAATCAATCTGTTAAGATTTTTTATTGCACTGTCTGCATACGCTCTTTTGTTTTCTTTTACGGACATGTTAAAATAAGCCATAGATATTAAATATTTCACAGAATCCTGATTATTATTTTTACCGGAAACATTTAAATATTTTTTATAGTACTTTACCGAACTATTATAATCTTTTAAGGTAGTGAAAGATTTCTGCGCAAGATTGTAATAAATAGCAGGATTTGATTTATTTCCTTTAGCACTGCTTATTAAATCCGCAATACTGAAAAGTGTGTTTCCACCCTCAACAGTTGGTCTTAATTTCAATAAATCCAATCTGCTTTTTGCAGAGTCGCACCAGCTGGAACATGGGAATTCATTTAATATTTTTTTATAATTAATTTCTGCTTCCTTAAATCGCTCAGAACGTTCCATTGTAAGCCCGTATAAATAACGAGCTTCCGGTAATATCTCATTTATCGTGAATTGGTACAACACTTTTCTAAAAAAGAGCCCCGCTCCGTCAAAATCATTCATTTTATTCAGAAATATCTTACCTGTTAATAATAAAATATCAGGTACAAGAGGGTCTTTGTTAAATTCTTCGATAAATTCAGAATAATATTTTACTGCTTTTTCCGGTTCCCCTGATTTTAATGAAAAATACCCGGAAAAAAGCAAAAGTTTTTTTCTGTTAATATCGCTTAAATTTTTCAGTGTCATTAATGAATCGCAAAGATTGGATGCCTTGTTAAATTGACCTTTTGCTTTAAACGATTCTGCCAGTAAAAAAGCTGCCTCAATTTTTTCATCGGAATTTTCAGCATATTTTACTGCACTTAAGAGATACTTTTCCGAGTTTACAAAGTCTCCTTTTTCAAAACATATTTCTCCTGCTTTTTTTAACGATTTATATTTTAAATCCGTTTTTTCTGTAAGCTCCGAACTTTTCACAAAACATTTCAGAGCTTCCTGTTTTTTTAATTGGTATAAATTTGAAATCCCCAGCATATACCAAAGTTCAGCTGATTCCGGTAATTTCTCGTTTTTGGAAAGATACTTGTTAAGAATATCTGTTATTTTGGCCAATCTTCCGGTTTGGATATACAAACGGGACATTATAAGTAATACACCGGCTTTTTCTTTTTCATTACTTATCAAACTTAACAGATCATTAACAGCTGTATCTGCTTCTCTGTATTTACTTTGTTTTAAATATAAATCGGCAAGATGGTAAAGCGCTTTCTTCTTAAAATCTTTTCTGGCTGATAAATCTCTCAGTTCCGAAAGAGCTGACTCAGCCTTTGCAAATTCTCCTGTTTTAATTAAAATAAGAGATTCTTTTAGCAGTGCATCATCTCTTAACTGTGAACCAGGATAAACCAGAACCAACCTGGATAAAGCTTCAACAGCTCCTTTAAAATCATTCTTTTCTTCAAAGCACCTTGCAATATTAAATTGAGCAGCAGGAGATTTTTCCCCCTGAGGAAATTTGACAAGGTAATTAAGGTATGCTTCTGCAGCAGCATCATATTGCTTTAATTTAAAATAACATTCCGCTGTTAAAAAAAAGGCTTCTTCATTTTTCGGGCTTACAGTAAACTCTTTTACAAAATTTCTGAACTGCAAAAGTGCCATGGCATAAAGGCCGTCATTGTAAAGTTTTATTCCGTAAGAAAAAGCCTTTACTTCATTTTTATCCTGAGATAGAAGCGATAAGGCAACAGTAAAAATCAGTAAAAAAATGATAATCTTAATATTTTTCTTAATTCCGGCAGGCGTCAATTTGACCCTCCTCAATTTTTGTCTATCACAAAACCCTATCTGATTATCAGATAGGGTTTTACACGGTCTATATTTGATTTTTACTTCTTCTTTTTCTTTTTACTTTTTTTATTACTCTGCTCCAATAATTTCCTTAACCGCTCAAGTTCTTTTTCCACTTTTTCTCTTTCGGCCTTAATTTTCAGTAATTGTTCGTCTGCATTTTTTGTATTTATCT
>QNDG01000418.1 GCA_003645915.1 Candidatus Zhuqueibacterota bacterium
TAAACTATATATTATAGGAGATTCAAAAGATTTAAATATTATTTCAAATGGAGCTTATGGGATGACAGTTTAATGTGTAAATTAGCAAAATCTGAGGGCTATAGAACTGCCTTTTGTCGAAATATCTTTGCTTTTCATGCGGGTCAATGTAAAAATTGGGGGTATACAGAAAATGAAATTGCACAGGACCCTTGTAAAGTTGATTATGGCGAGCCCTATACATATAAATTAATGGATGAAAAAACTTTTGAACCTATATCTGAGTATAAGATTTAGAATAATGAATAGATTTTTAAAGGAATTATTTAAAGGATTTAAATGGGTATTAATTTCAATATTGATACTTTCATTAATTATTGTAGTTTTTATTGGAAGTGCTTGGGGATTAGGCTGGCTAGTTGATAAATTATTTGATTTAAAAAATTTTGGACCAAATTTTTATATTTCATTTGGATCAGTCACATTAGTTTTTACCTTTATCATTCAATTAGTGACAATAATTATTATTATATGGGCCCTTTTAGCTTATGGTAAATCTCGAGGTTTAATACAAAGAAGGAAAGAAAAATGATAGCACAATATATTGAAGCTCCTAATGTTGAAAAATCAAAATATGTATCGGTTTTTTTAGCCGGAGGTATTACAAATTGTCCTGAATGGCAAACTGAATTAATTAAACTCTTATCCAATGAAATGATAACGATTTTTAATCCACGGAGAAAAAATTTTCCTATTCATAATCCGAATGCCGCAAAGGAACAAATTACATGGGAGTTTAATGCTTTAAATAATGCCGATATTTTTTCTATTTGGTTTTCTAATGCCGCTTCGGATCAGCCTATTTGTTTATATGAGTTAGGCCGTCATCTGGTATTACGAGAAAATTGTCCTGAAACAATAGTTATTGGTGTTGAACCGGGCTATAGAAGAGCTCAAGATGTTTATATTCAAACTAGTTTAGTTAATCCCTTTATATCCTTAGAAATATCAGATAATCTTAATGATCACGCATTCAAAATTAAAAAAGCCACTGAAATATATATTGCTAAAGGATTGTGGAAATAAAAATAAATTTTAATGGCTTGTGTATTTAATCTGAATAGTAGAAGATATTGATTAATAGAATTCTAAGTAATCTTCTTATATTTACAAGGAGAACTTAATTGGAGAAAAATAAATGCTAAAAGTTTATTTTATTGGCTACGGGGGTAATTCATGGATGGCTGAAGAATTACGCCCTATAATAGAAGATGACTTGGGTATGAAGCTTATAACGATCCATGAACATGAAAATGCTGACATAAAATGGCATAAAGATACTTGGTATGATCATCTTAATCAAGCAGATATAATTATATGTCCTGCTAATTATAAAGTTCAACCGGCAAAAAGCGCTAATAGAGTTACTCAAGCGATGTCAATGGGAAAAGCAATAGTTTGTTCTCCTTTACCCTCTTATATAGATGTAGCTAAAAAATATCCGGGATGTTTTCTTTTTGCGGATAATCCGGAAGAATGGAGAGAAAAATTAAAAATTTTAAGAGACAATGAATCCTTTCGGAAAGAAATGAGTAATAAAGCTAAAGAGGCTTCTAAGGGTTATTCTTTGAAAGTTATAGGAGAAAAGTGGTTAAAACTATTTGATAGAATAGGTGACTCTGTTAATAAAACAAACGGCCTCGTTGATATTGTCATTCCTACTTATAAAAATTTAAGAGGTTTAAAGCTCTGTCTTAATAGTATTCGGGAATGTACTCATGTTTCTTATAAAATTATTATAGTAGATAACAGTTCTGATGAAAAAGTGTATGATTATTTACAGCAACAGAAAGATATCATATATATAAAAAAAGATAGACTTACTTTTGCTCAAGCTATTAATATTGGGATAAAAGCGGGAAATTCTAAATATATTATGTTATTAAATGATGACGTGATTGTAAGTCATGGGTGGCTTAAAAAAATGATAGAAGTTTGTACGGAAAAGACGGGAGCTATAGGACCTCTGAGTAATTGTGACTTTGGCTGGTTACATAATAATTCTATTAAAATTGGAGATATTGACCTTCTTCCTGGTAAAAATACATACGATGAAATAGAACCAATAATTTCTCAGATTTATAATTATGAATCTCCTTATACTGATATGCCTGAACAGGAATGGATCGCTTTTTATTGTACTCTAATACCCAGAAAAATTATTGATGAAGTAGGTCTTTTAAACGAAGAATTTATTAATTCAGGAGAAGATACTGATTTATGTCTTCGTATGAAAAAAGCCGGTTATAAAATTATACAGAATTATGACTGTTTTGTATGGCATGCCGGTGCAATATCTCGGAAAATTTTAGAGCAAGAAAATTTTAATGAATATCATGAAGCGGATGAAAAAACTAAAAATCATTTAAAACATCTCTGGGATAATAAATCAGTTATCATTTATTCCGGGCCCGCTTGGGAAAAATTTGATTTTAGAAATTTAGAAACAACCGGAATAGGCGGTTCGGAAATATGGCTTATTTGGCTATCTCGTAAATTATCGGAATTAGGTTATCGAGTAACAGTTTTTGCTGATTGCCCAGAATCAGGAATTAAAGATAATGAAGTTTTATGGTTGCATTATACAGAATATAATAAATGGATAGAACAACATTGGGTGGATTATGCTATTCTTAGTCGAACAACAGATCCTTTAAAATATAATTTAAGAGCAGAAAAAATATACGTTCAGATTCATGATATCTGGATGCTCAGTGAAAAAACTCAACTTTTTCTTGATAAGGTGACTCGATATTGTACATTAAGTGAGTGGCATAAAGATTTTGTATCAGATTATCATAATATACCTAAAGAAAGAATAGTTATAATGTCTAATGGAATTGATCTTAAACTTTTTGATGAAATAGATGTGGAAAGAAATCCTTTTCGTTTTCATTGGAGTAGTAGTTGGGATCGGGGCTTGGATAATGTGTTATATTTATGGCCCTTTATTA
>QNDG01000419.1 GCA_003645915.1 Candidatus Zhuqueibacterota bacterium
CATGCAAGATTGTGTGAAAAGAATATATTTAACAACCTACCTGATTATATTTTTTACAGACTTTCAGAAGCTGTCAGAATATCGCTTTCAGGAACAAATAAATTTATTCCTGCAAAAAATAAAACTTGCTTACAAACTTCCCTCTTCAAATTCCCTTAAATTTTCGGGGGGTGCCAGAGTGTAAAACGTTTTACTCTTGCATTTTTAAAATTATTTTCGTAAAGTTACAATAATAATAAAATTTACTGTTTATCATTATTAAAAGAGTTAATATGACAGCTACTAAGGAACTGGAAAACTTCAGTAAAATATTTAAAGCTTTGTCGCATCCTCACAGGCTGGGTATAGTTATAGGATTATATCATAATGAATGCAGTGTTCTTGAATGTCAGAATAGAATGTGCCTGCCACAATCAACTATTTCTCAACACTTAAAAACATTAAAAGAAGCAGGTATTATTGAAGGACGCAGAGAAGGCACAACTGTATGCTACAAGGTAATTAACAACTTTGTTGTTGATTTAATAAATAAAATTGAGGAATAATTTTTTTATCACATTAATCGTATTTTCAGAATATTTGGATATTACGGTAAAAAAATATTTTTTTAAACTGATTAATCGTATTATCCGGATATTCCGATTAATTGATTAATTCTGCAAAACAACAACTGTTTAAACAGCATTAAGGAGAAACTGTATGGAACACGTAATCACAAAAAAAGAAGATTTAAATGCTGCTGACTATCTGATTGAAGTAGTAGCGCCGGAAGTTGCAAAAAAATTCAAACCCGGCAACTTTGCTGTTTTAATCACAATTCCCGAAGGTGAAAGAATTCCCATGTCAATTCAGGAAGCACACGGCGACAAAATTACAATGTTTATCAAACGGCTCGGAAAAACCTCAAAGGAACTGGATACATGGAAGCCGGGGGATGCGTTCCATAAAATCATCGGCCCTATGGGCACACCTCCCCCGCTTAAAAAATACGGGAATGTTGTGTTCTGTTCCGATTTGGTATGCGGACATGCTGAAAATTATGCAATGTGTAAAGAGTTGAAGAAAATGGAATGCAATCATGTTGTTTCAATTCAGACATTTCCTACTGAAGCTGATATTTACCCTGAAAAATATCTTTGCACAGAGGTATGCGACGAATTTATTCTTACAACCAAAGACGGCTCAAGAGGAAGAAAAGGCCACTACATGGACATTTTAAAGGAAATGATGGAAGCCGGCAAAGTGGATCAGGTATTTGCCGGAGGAGATATGCCTGCTTTACGCGACCTCTCCGCATTAACTAAAAAGTACGATGTACCTGTTTATACAACAGTCAGGCAGATTATGGTTGACGGCACTGGTATGTGCGGCTCATGCAGAGTATTTATTGACGGTGAAATGAAACTTACCTGTATAGACGGCCCTATGTTTGACGGACATAAAGTTGACTGGGAAGCAGCCCTGTCAAGACTGGCTATGTTTAAGGCAAAAGAGGCTGAAGCTATGGAATGTTATCTGAAAAAAATGGAGGGGATTGAATAATGTCTGTTAAAAAAAGAGTTCCTATGCGGGAGCAGGCTCCTGAAAAAAGAATACACAATTTTGATTCTGTGCCCTTGGGATATTCCAGAGAGGAAGCTGTACAGGAAGCAAAAAGATGTATCCAGTGTAAAAATCCTACCTGCGAAAGCGGATGCCCGGTAAAAATGAAAATAAAATCAATTATAAATGAAATTGCCAATGAAAATTTCGAAAAAGCATTTTTTATTGCAAAGGAAGATAATGCAGTACCTGCAATAACAGGCCGTGTATGCCCTCAGGAAGATCAGTGTGAAGGTGTCTGCATTCTGGAGAAAAAAGGACAGCCAATAAACATAGGCAAACTTTTTGCATTTGTTGCAGACTGGGCCAGAGAAAATAACATTGAAGAGCATCTTGAGATTAAAGATAACAATAAAAAAGTGGCAGTAGTCGGCGCAGGCCCTGCAGGTATTACATGCTCGGTAGATCTCAGAAAAGCGGGCTATCATGTTACACTGTTTGAAGCTCTTCATATGGCAGGAGGAGTTCTGCAGTACGGAATCCCTGCATTCAGACTTCCCAGGGACGTTGTTGATTATGAACTTTCGTTTCTTGAAAAAATCGGCGTTGAAATCAAACTGAACAGCATTGTAGGCCAGAATATGAGCTTTGAAGAGCTGAGAAATCAGTACGACGCGGTTTTTCTTGCAACAGGAGCAGGTGCGCCGAGATTTTTGCATATTGAGGGAGAAAAACTCAAAGGCGTTTATTCTGCAAACGAATTTCTGATACGTGTTAATCTTATGAAAGCATATAAATTCCCCGAATGGGACACACCTATTGTCTGCGGTAATAAGGTTGGAATCATTGGCTGCGGAAATGTTGCAATGGATGCTGCAAGATGCGCAAAAAGGCTGGGAGCAAAGGAAGTTTACATTCTCTACAGAAGAACCAGAAAATGTGCTCCAGCAAGAAGAGAAGAGATAAAACATGCTGAAGAAGAAGGAATAATATTTAAAGAAATGGTCTGCCCGTCAAGGATCATAGGAAATGATGACGGATGGATTACAGGGATTGAACTGGTTCAGACAAAATTTGAAGGATTTGATAAAAGCGGCAGACCTAAGCCCGTTAATGTTGACAACTCACAATTTGTCATGGAACTGGACACTCTGGTAAATGCTCTGGGAACAACTCCAAACAGGTTATTCCTGAGAAACGCCCCTGAACTTGAGACACACTCGTGGGGAGGAATAAAGGTTGACGAGAATCTTATGAGCAATCTTGAAGGTGTGTTCGCCGGAGGTGATGCTTTAACAGGAGGATCCACAGTAATAGAGGCAATGGGGCACGGCAGACAGGCGGCTGCAGCAATTGACAAGTACCTGACAAAATAATTGAAAATCAACAGATAATATAAAAGGGGCGGGTTTATCCTGCCCTTTTTTCTTCTGCATCTGAAAATC
>QNDG01000420.1 GCA_003645915.1 Candidatus Zhuqueibacterota bacterium
AAAAATATCTATACTCTATTATTCATGACATCTCTTACAGGATTAAAGTTGAAGAAGAGCTTCATCTTAATGAAGAAAAAATGCGCCTTCTTGTCGAAGGGACGAGGGAACTGTTTTTTTATACTCAGGACAGTTATGCAAAAGTCACATATATTTCTCCCTCCGTTGAATTGATTACAGGATACAAGGTTAAGGACTGGATAGGACAAAGTCATTGGTTTGTTACTGACTCTGAAATTAATAAACTTGCCAAACAACGCACAGGAAAGCATTTAAAAGGAATAAAAACAAAAGGCCCTATTATTGTTGAAGTAAGACATGCTAATGGTAATCCTATACTTCTCGAGGTTTTTGAGTCTCCTATTATTAGACAAGGTAAGGTAACCGGTGTTCACGGTGTTGCTCACGATATTACAAAAAGAGTCAATGCTGAAAAACAGATCCAGAAAGATCTTAAAATAAAAGAAACTCTTTTAAAAGAAATACATCACAGAGTAAAAAACAATCTTTCCATAATAATAAGTCTTCTGAATATGCAATCGGAAAAGATTAAGACTAAAAAAGATGCTATAGACGCTTTTCGTAAAAGCAGAGACAGGGTTTATTCAATGGCTCTTATTCACGAAAAACTGTACAATTCGGAAGACTTGTCCGGAATTGACATGAAATCGTATATTGAAAAGATTGCGGGAGAATTATTAAGAACATACTCTTATGATATTAAGATACAAATGAATCTTGATCTGGAAAATATCTTTCTAGATATTGACAAAGCTGTTCCCTGTGGTTTGATAATTAATGAATTAATAACAAATGCAATTAAACACTCATTTGTAAACCTTGATTCAGGTTTAATAAATATTATTTTAAAAAGATCTGAAAACAATGAAAATATTCTCATAATCAAAGACAACGGAATCGGTCTTCCGGAGGGATTTGATATCCTAAAACAGAAATCTCTTGGTCTCCGGTTAATAAATATTCTTACAAACCAGATTGACGGGAAGCTTGAATATTCTAACAATGACGGAGCTGTTTTTAAAATTTCATTTCCGAAATAAAAATATTTTATTCCGGTTTTTTGTTAACGTCACAAATGATTAGTTATCTTTATTGTTATATTATATTTATAGTGATTTAAAATTATTTTCAGCAAGTATTTCTTCTGCTCTCTGGTACATATTTGGATACAAGTTATCGGTTACTTTTTCTCTGCAAAGTTTTTTCTCAACCATAAATCTTGCGTAATTAGTGCAGTCCCCCAAACAGTAATTCCGTTTGTACAAACCCTTAAACCCCTCACCTATGGTCATTTTATCATTAAAAAACAAACATCCATTTAAAACTCACAATCAGCCATTTTACCTCTCATATTTTATTAATTGTTCATTAAAACTATGCAAATCTCATACCTAAATATTACAAAATCATTTTAATTCTTTAATATCAAATATTTAACAATAATTAGTATTAATTATTATCAATCAATCTATTCCCGCAACTGCAAATTAAATGATACATGAGTATTATTTTTTATACAGTATCTACAAAATATTTAAAAGCCGCCTAATATTTTTTTAATAAATAAAGAATGTGAAATTTTAACTAATATGTTAATATTTGATCCATAAATTATACAATTGTATAAATCTGCCTTGATTTAAAAACATATGTAACTTAATTTTTGTTTTTTCGTATAATATAATTAAACTCTTAATTTCAGAAATTTCTATCTAAAATGTAAACAAATATTGGAGGCATCTAAAAATGAACATACGAAAAATTCTTTTCAATACTATAGCAGTATTGACTATCTTTTCTTCTTCTCTCTTATCCGGTGATATCCAGCTAATAAGCGGAACAGAACATCACGCTCCTGATAAAAGTTTTTCTGTTTTGAATTATACACTTCACCTTTCTTTTAATCCTGAAGAAAAAACTCTTTACGGAAAGGATATTATTACGTTCACACCTTACCAATCAGGTTTGGACTCTGTTTATCTTGACGCTGATAAGATGGAAATAAAATCTGTAAAATTTTTAAACAGTAAAAATCTGAATTTCCGGAAAACATCTGATAAACTTATTATATACCTTGATAAAAAATATTCTGCATCTGATACTGTAAAAATATCAATCAACTATACTGTTACTGATCCAAAAAAGGGGCTGTATTTTAATCTTCCTGATAAAAACAGTACAAAAAATCACTTTGAAATATATACTCAGGGCGAAGAGGACGAAAACCATTACTGGTTCCCCTGCTGGGACTTTCCCAATGACAGGGCAACCAGTGAACTTTTTATAACAACTAAAATACCAAATATCGCAATATCAAATGGCAGGCTTTTAAGTGTTGATGTTAATAAAAAGGATTCAACAAGAACTTTTCACTGGAAAATGGACATACCCCATGTAACATATCTTACATCTTTTATTGTTGGAAACTATACGAAACATGAGGATTTTTATAAAAATATCCCCGTACAGTACTACGTTCATCCGGATCAGGAAAAATATGTAAAAGCTACTTTTAGTAAAACACCGGACATAATCAGATTTTTTTCTGAAAAAACCGGCATTGAATATCCCTATTCAAAATATGCCCAGACTGTTGTAGATAATTTTCAATACGGAGGAATGGAAAACATTTCCGCAACAACTCTTATGTCAGGCACTCTCAGAGACGAACAGGGTTTGATTGACGGAACCTCTGAAAGCCTTATTTCTCATGAACTTGCACATCAATGGTGGGGCGATCTCGTAACATGCAGAGACTGGCCCAGTGTCTGGCTTAATGAAGGTTTTGCCACCTATTTTGAAGCCTTGTGGACAGAACATACTCTTGGCCGGGATGTTTTTGATTATGAAATGTCAAGAAATGCACGTATATATATTATGGAAGATTCAACACGCTACAGACGCTCGCTTGCAGGACATAAATATCAGAACTACGGACAGATGCTTGACCGTCACTCTTA